>DATMPD010000218.1:0-18688 GCA_035567955.1 Edaphobacter sp. | reverse complement strand
CTCACGATGCTGTTGCTGATGACCCAGTTCCACTCGGCGTCATAGAACTTGGGGAAGATGTTGGCGACGGTGCCGGCGACGTAGGGGAGCGGAAGATAGCCGTAGACGCCGGGGCCGGTCGTGGTGGTCTGGTTGGTGACGTAGTTGTTCAGATAGTGAACCGCGCCCATGGCGCCGACGGTGGAGAGGCGGTGCTTCTGATTGACGTCCCAGTCGACCCGCCAGTCCTGCACATTGTTATCAAAGCCGGTGGGGTAGCCGCCGAGGTAGTTGTTGGTGAGTGCGTTCGGATTGCTGGGCGGAGGCATGAAAGATGCCATCTTGGCTGAGATGGGAGAGAGGTAGCTGGCGGGGATGACGTTGTAAGTCGGGATTCCGTTTTTCACGCCCTGGAACGGCGTGCGGGTGCAGGAGTTTCCTACGCAGGCGTTGCTGGTTGGGTCATAAATCAGCGGCTTGTTGTTGGCGCCGGTGCCGGTCAAGCCGCCGGCGCCCACGCCGCCATTCAATTCGGTGAAGTCACCGTGGATCATCAACGGGGTGGGGATGGTGAAGAGCGCTGGGTTGGCGGCGCGACGGGAGTGGAACTTGTCGTAGGCGAAGAAGAAAAAGACCTTATTGCCGGTGTGGGGAACGCGGCCGCCGAAGGTGAGGGAGAGCTCGCCCTGATGCTCGGCTCCCTTGGGCTGGCATCCGGCTCGAGGGGCGTTGGTGATGGTCTGGCCGTTGACGACCGTGGTGGTTGCGACGGGGCTGCAGACTGGGTAGGCGACGCCGGTTGCTGGATTGAGGCCGGGCTGCGGCTGCCATTTTTGCGTGAAGCCCCAGGTGTCGAAGACGGTGTTGCGGACGAAGTAGGAGGCCTGGCCATGGTACTTGTTGCCTCCGGACTTCATGGTGAAGTTGAGGGCGCCGGCGCCGGAGTACTCGGCCGGCGGGGTGCTGGTGATGACCTGGAACTGGTCTACGGCGTCGAGGTCGATGCCCTGAGAGACGAGACGATTGTCGCCCTGCTGGTTGATGGTTGTGGCCGGCATGCCGTCGATGTAGAGCTGGCCGAGGTAGTTGCCGGTTCCGCCGACGATGGGCACTCGTATGCCGGACTGTGCGCCGGGAGCGAGGGAAGCGAAGGCGGTCGCGTCGCGCTGTGCGTTGTTCAGCTGCAGCGGAAGATTGGCGTAGGTGGAGTTCTCCATCACCATGCCGATGGTTGCGTTGGTGGTATTGAGGACCGGTGGCGCGGCGCTAACCTCGACGGTCTCTGTCGTCTCGCCGATGGTCAATACGGGGTTGAAGCCGAGGACGCCGAGGGCGTTGACGGCGAGGTTGTCCTGCTTGAGACTGCGAAAGCCTGACGCTGTGACGCTCAGGGAGTAGGTTCCGGGGGGCAGGGGAGCAATGTTGAAGAGACCTGAGGAGGAGGAGGTGCGCTGGGTGGTGACATTGGTGGCGGTATTGGTCGCAACGACAGTAGCGTCGGGGATGGCGGCTCCGGTCGAGTCGGTCACGGTGCCGGTGATGGCGCCTGCACCTGCGGTCTGGGCTTTCAGGGCGATTGGAATTGCGACAGGCAGGGTAATTGCGAACAGGAGAAACGCTTTGAGGAATACGTTTGCCAGACTGCCACGAAGGATGTTTTTTCTGGATCTCATGATGACCTCGATAGAAATAAGCTCAGGGAACAATCTGCCGGGCTCTAGGGCCTGGCGTGCGCCGCGCTGGATATCCGTCAGGAGATGAGGGGTGGAATATCCGTCTTCTCTCGTTCTCTACTTCAGGGTCTTTACTGTCTCGTTCCCGTCTTAGAGGAGCCGATCGATTGTGAACAATGGGAACGGCGTGAATTATCGGTATCGTCGGAGATGTTTGTCAATAGGAAAATAATGCCTAATTAGGAATAGAGGGCCGATGAGAGAGCCGAAGGCCGATTTTCTCGACGTCTGAGAGGGTTCGATAGCGGGTCGAGAGCGGAGAACTTTTTGAGGGGCGGAAGCAAAGCTCGCCACTCGTTTCCGATGGGGCGAGAACCCAGGGAGTGACTGGTTGTTTGAGGAGGGCGACTGGACGAGCACAATACTGCAGCGGCATAGGAACCCGCGGATTTCCTATGCCCTCAGATAGATTGCGACTGAGGAGCTGCGCCCTGGGAGGCTTAAATTGCGGCGCGGGATGGCGCGAACAACGGGGCCTGGGATTTTAGAAAAAGGAGCCCTAAAGCGCGGCCAGGGCTGCGGTTTCGTCGGGGTAGAGCGTGGCGTATTTGGTGATCCCGACCATGGTGAAGACCTTGGTGAAGTGGGGGGTGAGGCCGCTGATAGCAATGGTCTGGGCTGATTTGCTGGCTTCCATCAAGACCTGGATGACGAGTGCGATGCCTGAGGAGTTGAGGTATTCCACTCCTTTGAAGTCAAGAAGAATACGCTGGTGAGAGGCTTTGTCGAGAGCCTGGTAGGTGCCTACGACCGCGTCCCTGGAGGCGGATGATATATCGCCGGTGAAACGGAGGCAGGTGATCTGCTGGCCACTTGCGCCGGTGAGCTGTTGCTGCGAGACCTTATTCGCGGTTTGCACCTTATTCACTCTCCTTGTTCATCCTGATGACGAGCCGCACAAAGCTCTGCTCGTCGGTGCCGGTTCCTGATACCCACTCGGCCTCATCGACAAGATTCTGGATGAGAAACATGCCCATTCCGCGCGCTTCTTCTTCGCCGGACATTTTTCGATCGATATCGGGCGGGGTTGCGGGTGATTCCATGCCGGTGCCGTTGTCCATTACCTTGACTTCGAGCTCATTGGGTTTCATGGACAGGACGACGCTGACGGGAACCGATGCATTCATCTGGTTGCCGTGCTCCATGGCATTAATGCAGGCCTCAGCGACGGCTGTCTTGAGGTCCTCGATGCGGTCTTCCGTGAAGCCCATGAGTTTGGCCATACCGGCAGCGGTGCTCATTGCAACTTTTTCGAACCCGAGACGCGATGGAAGCCGCACCTCGACCTTGCTTCCGCTGGTCACGGTCATAGTGATGCCTTCTCCTTGGACTTGCTGGTAAGGCGGCAAAGTGCGATTGCACTCATATCATCCTGCTGGGGAGCGCCCCCTGTGAAGGTATCAAGCGTGGTCCACAGGCTGGTCAGGGTGTCTTCAGCCGGCTTGCCATTGTCGGAGGTCTTGAAGTTCTCTATTGCGCGGAAGGCCTGCATCAGCCTTTCCTGCCCGAACTCCTCTTCGCCCTGGAAGACCTCCGTCAACCCGTCGGTATAGAGCAGGATGCGGGCACCGGGTTCGATGGGGACACGCTCGATGGAGTAGCGGGAGCCGGGAAGCATACCGAGAGGCGTTCCGCTGGCTTCGATGAGACGAACCGGGGAATCACCGGATGAGACCAGGAATGCAGGATTGTGCCCAGCGTTGACCAACTCCATCTCTGCGGACGCGGGGTCCAGCCGGAGGAAGATAGCGGTCACATAGCGGCGGCGGGCTTCGGCGCCTTCTTCCCAATGCTGCTGCGACAACCGTCCGGCAAGCTCGCGCAGGGTCAGGGATTGGCGTGCGAGTGCGCGAAAGGCGGAGCGGAAGGCGGTGCAGACGAGAGCGGAGGCGAGTCCTTTGCCTGCAACGTCGGCAACGACCATCAGATGAGATCCGTCGGGTTCGGTTACCACATCGAGGTAGTCTCCGCCGACCTGGTAGCAGGCTCTGGAGCGGACCGCTACGGAGTAGCCGGGGATCGACGGCATGGTCTGGGGGAGGAGGCTCTGCTGGATGGCGCGTGCGGCATCGAGATCCTGGGCCAGACGGGCGTAATTCAGATGGCGCTCGTGGTTGATGGCGTTCTCGAGCGCAACCGCCGTCTGCAGGACAAGACCTTCAAGGAAGTCGCGTTCGTAGAGACTCAACGGGCGCCCTTCCCGGGTCGCGACTACGAGCTCTGAAAGAACCTGACCGTCTCGAGAGAGGAGCTCGAACCGTGGGCAGCTATCGCATGGTTCAGTGACTGCCTCGGCCGGAACATTCCCATAGACAACATTTTGCGGGGTGAAGAGGGCGCCATCCAGTTCGAGCTCTCGTACGGCAATGCTGGCCGACTGTTGAAGCACATCGGAGAGCTGGATAGTGGAATGAACCGAACGGGAGGCTTCGAGCAGGGCCTGAAGGCGCACGACCTGTTCGGCGAGCGAAAGGCCGCTTTGGTCTAGGGCATCGGACTGTTGTGTCGGAGACATGAGCTCGAGTGCTTCCGAGTCTACCGTGTAGAGGCTGTTAAGGCACGCTCTAATCGTTTTCTTCTTGCTGTCGGGGGATTTGGACTGGCTGGATTACGTCAGGGCCTGTTCCGGCGACGGAGTTTTTGCGGATAAGCTGAGCGATACCGATCGCGCGTACGCTCCCAGCGTGTGAAAACGTACCGGGGCTTCCTTTTGCTGTGCAACATTCTGCGTATTGACGAGGGAAATTGCAAGAGAACCGTGGATTTTGTTAGTTTTCCTTTGGCCCGTGACGTGCTTCGGTAAGCCGCATACAGGCCATTGAAAGATATTTGTTCGATCAGCTTGCCGCTAAGTTTTTGCCGAACTCTACTATCTACAAATTTACCGTTTTCGCGCCATCGCGCCCATCTTCGGAGGAAAACAGAATGAAATACCTTCTTCGCGTCTTATTTGTTTTTGCCCTGACCTGTGGATTCGCCAGCCACGCGCGGGGTGTTGACTTCCACGCTCAGGTCCTCGATCCGGTTTGTTCCATAACTCCCGACGCGACCTGCACCCTGCTGCCGGGGGACCCCGGGACGCCATTCCCCATTACCCTGAACGCTCTTACCTGCACCGACCAAGGGGTAACAGGTCTTCCGACCGACGGGACCCCTTTCGGATGTTTTGCGGGGTTCAATCAGACTGGATTCGTGCTCACCAGCATCGATGTATCGTTCGACGGTGCGCTTCTGCCCGGGGTTGGGTGCGACACGACTCTTCCCGAAGGGATTGCGGGTCCCACCGGCGGAGGTCCCGCCTTTTCGTTAAGCAGCTGCACTCCGCCAAGCCCCGGGGATCCTAACTTCGGCCTCTCCTTTACGGGTGGCTCGATCGGCCGCACTCGGACCTTCATCCTCATCGAGACCGGTGTTAACCCGGCTGACTTCGTGGGCACTGGCACTGTGGGCGTAGCAACCCCAGAACCAGAATCTCTGGCCCTGCTCTCGACCGGTGTGATGATGATGATGGCGGGTTTATACCTGAAGCAGAGGCGGTTCGCGTTCGGGAAGAAATAACCCTTAGCCGGCGGGCAAAGCAAGACCTGCAAAGCTCACCTCTCCGGAGGTGAGCTTTGCTTTTTGACTGCGGCAGTCGTTCTGCGTCCATCGAGTTTTTAGCCGGTTAAGGCAAGGTAGATCGGAAGACCTATCGTCGCGCAAAGAGCATGTCCGCTCGTGTAGTCTCTAGTCACTGTATATTTTCCGCCGCGAGAGTGCCTATGCTTCGCGTTCGCTTGCTTCTTCTCCTGTTGTTGCTGACGTTGTCGGTCCATGCTTCGCCTGTAGCTGGGACTCCTCCGAAAGACAAGGTCGCATCGACAGATCGGATCGTTCCTGTCAAGCTTGGCGAGTCGACTGTCGAGCTAGCTGGTCCGTGGAAGTTTCACGTGGGCGATGACATGGCGTGGGCGCAGCCGGAGTTCAATGATTCCAGCTGGGAAGATGTGGATTTGACTCCGGATGGGAGGACGGGACTTTCTCCTGGTTGGACCTCTCGCGGGCACGCTAAGTACTCCGGCTATGCGTGGTACAGACTTCAAATCGATGTTCAGGAAGCAAAACGTTCTCTCGCGCTGAAGATGCCGGACAGCTTCGACGACGCTTACCAGGTCTTTGTCAACGGCCAACGCACCGGTGAGTTCGGGAAGTTTACGGAGCATAGTGTTACCGCGTACAGCGCACTCCCCACCGCCTTTCGCCTGCCCAAGGGCGTTCGTAACGGCGCAATGTCGATAGCGATCCGCGTGTGGATGGACAGCGCCACGCCGTTCAACAGTCCCGATGCCGGGGGCCTCCGGCAACCCCCGGAGCTGGGGTATGCCTCCGCGATTACGGACCAGGTCCGCCTTGATTGGGATGACTTCGGACACTATGTCGGCAGTGGTTTTCTGGAGTTGCTGATTCTCGTCATGGCACTGCTGATGGCCTTGACGCTCTTCTGGCTGGACAGGCAGGAGAAATCCTATCTCTGGCTCGCACTGGTCTGCGAAGCCAGTCTACTGAGCGTGGCTCCGGTCCTGCTCATCAACTTCACCACATGGATGGGACTGACCGAGTACGTCATCCTCCACGATGTCGTTGCGTTTCCTCTGCGAATCGGCCTGTGGGTACTCTTCTGGGGGTACTGGTTCCGGCTGTCGCGCATGCGTATCCTGCATGGCGCGGTGTGGTCTCTGGTGATCATTCTCGCGGTCGCAACTGCAATGCTTCGCTCTCCGCTTTACGCGAAAGTTGTCCCGGTGCAGGCGGCGAGTTTTCTGCACCCCTTTGTTTTGGTTGTGACATTGGGGCTTGGTGTTCTGCTGCTCCTCGTCGCTTATCGCGGGTTTTCTAAAAACAGGGGAGAAGGAGGTCTTGCCGCGGCTGCCGTGCTTCTCGCGGTCGTTGCGAACTACCAGTATGAGCTTCGGCTTATCCACGTTCAGACGACCTTTAACATTCTCGGTTTTACCATCTACTTAGGCTCGGTATCGACAATCCTCTCTCTGCTCATCATCACGGTGATGTTGCTGGGCCGGTTCATCACGACGCAGCGCGCGAAGGAACAATGGAAGCTGGAGATTGCGCAGGCCAGACACATCCAGCAGGTTCTGATCCCAAACAAATTGCCTAAGATTAACGACCTGAATATCGATAGCGAGTATCGCCCGGCGCGCGAGGTGGGTGGCGATTTCTTTCAGATTGTGCCGAAGGAGGATGGCACCTCTCTGATCGTCTTCGGCGATGTGACGGGCAAAGGGCTGCAAGCAGGAATGTTGGTTGCTCTGATCGTCGGAGCGATTCGTGCTACCGCGCAGCACGATAACAGTCCGGAACGAATTCTTGAAGCGCTTAACGAACAGCTGTGCGAACGTGAGTCGGCCAGTGCGACCTGCATGGTTCTGCGTTTCCTGCCGAACGGAATTGTCGAACTGGCCAATGCGGGTCAGCTTCCTCCCTATCTCAATGGCAAGGAGTTGCAGATCGAAGGGGCGCTTCCGCTGGGGATGCTGCCAGGGATGGACTTTCCTGTTACTTCGTTCGAGCTCGAACCGGGCGACTCCTTGATGATTATGTCCGACGGCGTGGTTGAAGCTCAGAATGCATACGGAGAACTGTTCGGCTTCGAGCGCATCGAGCAGATGCTTCGCAGCCAGACCACTACGGCAGATATCGCCACCGCAGCGCAGCAGTTCGGCCAGACGGACGATATTCTCGTATTGCGGGTGGAGCGTTGCGCACCGCGAACGGTGCTGTATACGGAACCACAAGAGGTATATACGTAGGGGTGGGTGGCTGGAATGCCATTTATATTCATAGAAACGGAAATTTATGAAATCTTTCAGCAGAATCAGTTCTCTCTTTGTTGCGCTGTGCATTTTGCCGGCTTCTTTTTTACAGGCGCAGGCCGCGGACATTGCCGCCACCCCGCCTATGGGCTGGAACAGCTGGAACCACTTCCATAACAAAGTGGACGATGCAACTATTCGGGCACAGGCTGAGGCGATGGTTTCGAGCGGCATGCGCGATGCGGGCTACACCTACATCAATATCGACGACACGTGGGAAGGTGAACGCGATAGCTCCGGAGTTATCCATACCAATGACAAATTTCCGGATATGAAGGCGCTTGCCGATTTTGTTCACAGCAAGGGTCTGAAGATTGGTATTTATTCTTCACCGGGGCCAAAGACCTGTGCCAAATACGAAGGCAGCTACGGCCATGAACTGCAGGATGCGCAGACCTATGCGGCCTGGGGTATCGACTACCTGAAGTACGATCTCTGCGGCATGCGCGACCAGATGAAGGCTGCCGGTTCGCCTGAAGAAGCACACAAGATGATGGTCGACGCCTACATCAAGATGCGCGATGCTCTGCGCAGCACTGGCCGTCCGATTGTCTACAGCCTCTGCCAATATGGTAACGACGCGGTTTGGGAGTGGGGCGCAAGCGTGGGCGGGAATCTCTGGCGGACGACTGGTGACATCAACGACCATTATGCGCGCATGGAGGAGATTGGCTTTGGCCAGGCGGGTTTGGCGCGCTTTGCCGCTCCGGGGCATTGGAACGATCCTGACATGCTCGAGGTCGGCAACGGCGGCATGAGCAGCGATGAATATCGAATGCACATGAGCTTGTGGGCGATTCTCGCTGCGCCGCTGCTTGCCGGAAACGATCTCTCCACCATGACACCGGAGACTGTCGGATTGCTTACCAACAAGGAGGTCATCGCCATAGATCAGGATCGTGCCGGCAGACAAGGCGATCGCGTGAGTGCGGTTGGGCCAATTGAGATTTGGGCGCGTTCGCTGGCAGATGGGTCGAAGGCGGTTGGGATCTTCAACCGGCATCCCGGCCCGCTAAGCGCTACCGTGGACTTCAAGCAACTGGGATTCAATCGAACCGTGAAGGCGCGCGATCTGTGGCTGCAGAAGGACCTCGGCAAGCTCGATCCTACTTATACTGCGAAGATTCCGGGGCATGGAGTGCTCTTACTGCGGGTTTCGCAGTGAGAGTTCAATCACGAAGTTGGATTGCGTTTTTCGTTGCTCCGTTTTTATATGCAAGCACTGTGGCCGCTTTGGACATATCGCCGCCGTCGATTTTGATGTTCTGGTTTCCTGTGCCCTCGAGCTGAAGGAAGACCGCGGCTGGGGAAAGAAGGCGGGGAGCCGTCAATAAAATCTGCTTCGAGTCGATGCAGCGCAAGGCTGACTCTGCGTCAGGGTTCGCCTGGACGCTCAGGCCATTTACTGCGACGTCTTCCACGTGATCGAAGATTACGGCCGGGCGCATCTCCGGCGTGCTCACTTGAAACCGGATATTGTGCAGCGTCAGCCCGCGCGAGTTGCGTGCGTAGAAGCCGTAGGCGGGCATCGGTCCCAGCATGAAGTATTCGCCGGCGATTTTTGGAAGATCCCGCCGCGCAGCGTCTTCTGCGGTGCCTCCACCGCCGAACGTCAGGTGGATATCGTCGAAGGAGATGTTCTCCATGATGGCGTCGCCGATGCAGTTCAGCGTGATGCAGGAGTGACCTTCTCCTGGCCTGGGGTCGCTGGTCAGTGTCGTCTCCGGTAGCGGAGGCGGGTTCGTGGTGACGGTTCCGTGAATATTGCTGAAGGAGATGTTGCGCGCCACGGCTGGCGGCCTTGTTTCTTTCGCCACTGTGGGCTGGAGGCCTTCATCGACATTCTGATTTTGACGTGTCGTTGGGCCGAGGCTGATGTGGATTGGGCCGGTCACTTGTTGCAGAACCAGGTTGGCAAAAGAGATATTTTCGAAGCGGGATCCCTCGTTGCCTTGAAATTTAATCGGGCACCCGAAGACGTCGTATAGGACGCAGTTGGAGACGGAGATATTTTCGGCTACGCCGCCGCCGAAACGGAAGACCGACCATCGCGTGCTGAAGACCGAGTTGGTGACGGTGATGAATCTGCAGTTGCCGAACATCGCGCAGGCATCGTCCTGCGAGAGTACGGTGCAGTTGCTGACGGTTACGTATTCCGCGCTGATGAAGTGAAAGCCGTCGTTGTTGCCGTTGACGCGATTGTGGATGTAGAGGCTATCCATGTGGACATGCTTGCTTTGGATAACACGGATGCTGTGATATGCACAGTCGACCAGAGCGATATCGCGCACGGTGAGCCGATCGCAGCGATGGAAGAGAAGGTGGTAGGGGCGGCGATTGCCTCCCAGTCCGCTTGGAGGAGGAGTTCCGCGGACGGCGGAGTGAAACTGCGCGCCTTGGCCGACGATCGTGCCGGCACCCTCGATTGTCACATTGATTGCGTTGACGGCGAAGAGCAGCGCCCAGTTTCCGTCGTTCAGAGTGGAGTCGCCGGTGAGTGGGATTGCGTCCACGGCATGATATTGCTTTCCATCCGCGCTGCCGAGAAGCTTTCCTGCGGCAGCGATGTGCAGGGTCACATTGCTTTTGAGTTCGACCGTACCGATTTGGAAGGTGCCGGCGGGAACCAGTACGATTCCACCGCCATTCTGATGGCATGCATCTATGGCC
Source organism: Edaphobacter sp. (assembly GCA_035567955.1). Taxonomy (GTDB): domain Bacteria; phylum Acidobacteriota; class Terriglobia; order Terriglobales; family Acidobacteriaceae; genus Edaphobacter. The sequence goes on along the minus strand of DATMPD010000218.1, from coordinate 8,436 downwards.
GCCTGGACTGCGGCTGTGTCGAGTGCAACGCCGTCCCCCTTGGCGCCATATTTGCGAATGTTGTAGACGCGAGCTCCGAAATCATCCGCACTAGGGTCGTTTTTTACCTGCTCGGATGCGAGCTCTCGCTCTCCCGCGAAACCACCAGCCAGTAATGCTGCCAGGGCCGATGGAGGGACGCGTCCGAGCCATTGACGCCGGGTCAATGAGCCATGCCTGCCGCCGGTTTGATCGTTTTTCAAAGTCACACCTCAAAACACGTCGAAGGTTTATACACCCATGCGCGGCTTGTTTTTTCGGACGTAGTCCGTGTCCTGCGTTGGTTCGGATTCGCATTCGAGCGCGATCGTGGTTACGGGAAAGTCCGGCGCCTTCATGGGCAGATCGAGGACCCGCACGCGGAAATCGTCCTGGGTAAACTTTAGCGTCGCGCCGGTCTTCATTAACTTCGCGGACGTTACTTTTGTCTTGAGCCCGGATATCGCAACGTACTCGCCAGGCCAGAAGTGGACATGAATGTAAAGCGTGTTGCCGGTGCGCGTGAAGCTTGCATAGTTCGAGCGACGTACCTGGCAGAGATCGGACTGGTAGACGGTGTGTCCGTTGGTCTGCATCCAGTTGCCTACCTCGGTTAAAACCTTCACTGATTCCTCTGGAATCGATCCGTCCTGCTTCGGGCCGATGTTCAACAGATAATTACCACCGTCGCGTGCGCAGGAGATGAGATTGCGGATGATGGTCTTTGAGGTCTTCCAGTTATCGTCCGCGCGCTGATAGCCCCAACTGTCGTTCAGCGTCATGCAACTCTCCCACGCGCGGCCTCCGGTCTCGGCAACGATTCTTTGCTCCGGGGTGGAGAAGTCGCCGGGAAGCTTGTTGCGGTTGTTCACGATAATGTCGGGCTGCAGTTCGAAGACCATCTTGTTCATGCGCTCAGACTCCCACCCGTTCGCGTCGAGCGGCCAGGCGACGTCATACCAGAGCACGTCAATTTTTCCGTAGTTCGTCAGGATTTCGCGGATGAGGCCGTGTGTGTATTCGACAAATCGCTTGCGCGCCTCTTCGTCATTCGCGCACCGGGCTCCGTCGGGATGATGCCAATCCATCAGGGAGTAATAGAAGCCTACGTGGAGGCCTTCGGCTCGTGCAGCTTCTACATATTCGCGGACGAGGTCTCTGCCGGGGCCTTGTTTGCCGGCACAGTAATCGGTCAACTTGCTGTCGAAGTTGCAGAAGCCTTCATGGTGCTTGGTCGTCATCACCATGTATTTCATCCCGGCAGTCTTCGCGAGCTTCGCCCATGCGCGTGCGGAGTTTTTTACGGGATTGAATGTTGCGGCGTGGGGCGCATATTCAACGACGGGGATGGCTTCATCTTCCATGACCCACTCGTGCCGGCCGATGGTGCTGTAGACGCCGAAGTGGATGAACATGCCGAACTTTGCGGCGTGCCACCACTGCATGCGCCGCGCCTGATCTGCGGTGGGAGCCGTTGGGCTTGCAACCGCTTGTGCGAGGGGCGATGCGACGGCGGATCCTGCCAGTGCGAGTCCGGCGAGAGAGGCGCCGGTTCCAAGCAACATCTGCCGCCTGTTGAAGGTAACGTCTTGCGTCATGATCTCCTGATCTATCCGTGCAGATTGAAAAAGCCACCATCGAGCGGGTAATCGGTTCCGGTGACAAATGATGCATCATCGGAGCAGAGATACAGCGCCAACATGGCGACCTCGGATGGCTGCGCCATGCGGCCAATGGGTTGTGCGGCAGAGAGTTTTGCAAGCGCTTCGGCTTCCTTGCCGGGAAAGTTTTTTTTGACGAAGCCATCGACAAACGGAGTATGCACACGAGCCGGCGAGATGGCGTTGCAGCGGATGTTATGGCGCAGATAATCGCGTGCGACAGAGTAGGTCATGCTCAACACTGCGCCTTTGCTCATTGAATAGGCATAACGGTCCTCGAGGCCGGCGCTGGCGGCAATGGAGGCAAGATTCAAGATCACGCCGCTGCTTTGCGCGACCATAGCTGGAATCGTCTGTCGCATGGCATGATGCGTCCCCAGGACGTTTACGCGGAAGATGCGCTCAAAGTCTTCATCACTGGTGTTGTCGAGCCGTCCCACATGGGAGACGCCTGCGCTGTTGACGAGGATGTCGACGCGAGAGAGCTGCAGAATTTCTTTGAATCGGGCTCTTGTGCTTTCCGCCTCTGTGAGATCGCAGACGTGCGCGGTCGCGACTCCGCCCGATTGATTGATTCGCTCTGCCGTCTGGCGTGCTGCTTGTTCGTTCAGGTCTACGATCCGAATGACGGCACGATGCTCTGCGAAGCAGAGAGCGATTGCCTGGCCGATGCCGCTAGCCCCGCCGGTTACAAGCGCTACTTTATTTTCCAAACTAAATCCGCTCACTGTGTAGCACCTTTGTGCGGCGCAAAAAAATGAAAGGGCCGCTTCAACGTTTTATTGGGCACAGGCGTCGTGTGTCAACGATAAACATAGACGTTTCATTATTTGAAACGAATAAGTGGCTGGAACGAACGCTTTCGCAACAGCCGATCAGGATCTATCGCAAGAAGGAGGTCGCGTGACGGCTGGGATAGTCCGGGGCATCAGCTTTTCTTTGGAAGACCAAGGCGGGTAGAGATTTCGAGTGCAGCGAGTTTGACCGTCTTCGCGATGGAGGCAAGATTGGTTTTGTTGATGCGTGCTGTGGGGCCCGAGATGCTGATGCCTCCGGCTACCTTGCCGTTTGCATCCAGAATGGCGGCACCGACGCAGCGGGCACCGGTAACCGCCTCTTCGTCGTCGAGCGCATAGCCGAGCTGCATAATCTGCGCCAGATCTTTTCTTAGCTTAGGGATGCTTGTGATGGATCGCGCCGTCGCACTTTCGAAGCGGAGAGTGGGAAGAAGGGACTCTCGCTGCTCTGCGGACATGGCGGCGAGCATGGCCTTGCCCAAGGCGGTACAGGAAAGCGGCCGCCGGCTGCCGATTTGGGAGACGAGCCGGAAGGTATGCAAACTCTCCATCACATCCACATAGAGAATGTCGGGTCCTGCCAGGGTGGCAAGATTTACGGTCTCGCCGGTGGCGCTCCAAACCTGTTCGAGAACAGGGCGGCTTATTCGGCTGAGCATAGCCTGAGACGAGATGCCGGAGCCGAAGCGCACGAGCCGCGGCCCGATCATGTAGGCTCCGGAGCCGTCGCGGAAGAGATATCCTTCCCCCTCAAGATGCCTGAGGAAACGGTGGGCTGTACTTTTGTTGAGAGTGGTGAGCCGCGCGATGTCTTTCAATTGCAGGCCGGCGGGCGATCGATCCAGAAGTTCGAGAATGCGAAGCACTTTGCCTACAACGCCAACCGGTGTGATCTTGGTCTTGATTTTGGTCTTGCTGGTTCCAGGCATGGAGCCAGTGTATTGCACGGGCCGGTAGTCTCCGTGAGGAGCATCATCGTTCTGCGACTGTCGATCCACGAACAATCAACTTGCATTCCATCGATATCCTCTTCGAGGCTCTTGATTTGGTTGCGGTGATCCGTTCCAACAGGAATGTTGCTGCGGCTGCGCCTTGTTCCGCGATCGGCTGGGCGACGGTGGTGAGTGGGGGAGTGGTGAAGGCGGCTAAAGGAATATTGTCAAAGCCCACGATCGCCACATCATCGGGTACGCGCATTCCTAGTGTGTGAGCCGCTCGCATGGCGCCGATGGCGGTGAAGTCATTTCTTGCGAAGATCGCCGATGGAGGCCGGCGCAGCTTTGCCAAATTCAACATGCCTGCGAAGCCGTCCTCCTGGGTGGCGAACGCGGGGGCATTTGGCGGGCCAACGATGTACTCGGTGCAAACGTCGAGGCCAGCCTGCTCCAGAGCCGCAGCGTAGCCTCTATAGCGTCGGAGGGAGAGTCTGTCTTCCGGTGATATGCCGACGAAACCGATATTTTTATGGCCGATGGAGATGAGATGAGTTACAGCGTCGAAGGCACCTTGCCAGTGATTGGCTGTGACGCAGTCGACAGAGGCTAGCTTGACTGGACGCCCGATGGTAACGGTGGGTATTCCGCGGCGAGCGATATCGCGGAGAGCTTCGTCTCCCATCTTTGTGCCGCGAGTGGCTACGATTAGCCCGTCGACGCGATGATCTGCGAATGCCTGCAGGCTGGCACTCTCCTGATGAATGCTACCGCTGGTGGTGGCGATAAATGTAGTGTAGCCGGCCTCATCAAAGACTTGCCTTACTCCATCGACGAGTTTGGTGGAGAAGGGATTGGCGATGTCGGGCAGGAGGATTCCGATGGCGTTCAGGTGGCGAACCCTGAGCTGGCGGGCCACCATATTTGGCCGGTAATTCAATTTTTTTACGGCCTGCGATACGCGCTGGCGTACGTCGGCGCTTACATACCCGGATTGGTTGATCGCCCGGGAGGCAGTCATGGCGACTACGCCCGCCATCCGGGCCACGTCCGCGAGGGTGGCTGGCCGGTTTGTCGCGGCTGTTTTTGTCTTCAAACGCTTGGCGCTTTTGGTGGAGATCATTGAATTCTTCTGACTGCTCGTCAAGGGGTTTTTGTTTCTACGCTGACGATGATTGCATAGGTGGCGACGATGACGTTAGTTGACAAACACATCGTAGGTAATTTGCTCGATCGACCGGGTTAGCTGAAGAGAATCCCTCCGTTGATATCGATGTTTGTTCCATTGACGAAGGATGCGGCATCGGAGGCGAGATAGACGACGAGGTTGGCAACTTCTTCCGCTCGCCCCTCGCGTCCCAGAGGCGTCATCCCGGCGACGCGCTGACGAACTTCGGGTTTGGTGAAGTCGTCGTGAAATTTTGTGGCGATCATGCCTGGGCATACGGCGTTGACGCGAATCCTGCGTGATCCAAGCTCCTTGGCGAGGCCGCGCGTCATGCTCATGAGTGCGCCTTTCGAAGCACCGTAGGCGATGCCGCCAGGACCGCCTCCGTCGCGTCCGGCCTGCGAGGAGACGTTGACGATCGCGCCGCCATCGGTCATCAGGGGAAGAGCGGCCTGAGTGATCGCGAAGATGCTCTTCGTGTTGAGGGTCATGACGTGGTCCCAGAAGGCGTCATCCATCTCCTCCATACGCTTGCGAGCGACGAGTCCGCCTACGACATTGACGAGGATGGCGATTTTCTTGCCGGTCTGTTCGGCTGAGGAGGTGGCGAAGGCGCGTACGGCTGCCATGTCGAGCGCGTCGACTTTCCGGGTGTACGGCTCGTGGCCGTGGGCGCTGATCGCGGCGATGACCTCGTCGGGATTTGAGCCGTGATAGCTGAGCGCTACCTGTGCGCCGCGACGGGCGAGTTCGATAGCGATTGCGCCGCCGATGTCGCGGCCGCCGCCGAAGACGACGGCGAGTTTGTCTTGAAAGTCGGTCATATAGTTTGAGGTCCTCTTCTAAGGTGCGGTTGAAATGAGGCGGGTTTCCGTAGGATTGAGCCGATGAATGTTGCCTACGAGGAGAAAGAGCGTAATGGCGCCGATAGGCGCGAGAACTCCGGCGATGGTGAGCACAGCGCCATAGCCGAAGTGCAGGACCAGCGAGGCAGTGCAAAGGTTGAAGATGAGGCTGCTGATGCCGGCGGCGGTTCCTCCCATGCCAGCGACGCTGCCCACGGCGGAGTTGGCGAACAGATCACTGGGGAGTGTCTGGACGTTGCTGATCCACATCTGAAACCCGAAGAGTACGACCGAGATACATGCGAGAGCGGAGTAAGCGGTTTGCGCGTGGGCTGCGAGAATTCCGAAGGGCATCAGGCAGGCGGCGATGCCGATGGCAGTTTTACGCGCGGCATTGACACTAAGACCGCGCGAGATGAGCCGACCGGCCAGCCAGCCGCCGAAGAGGCTGCCGATGGCTGCCGCGAGATAAGGCACCCATGCGGAGGCGCCAATATCTTTCAGGCTGAAATGACGAACTTCTTTGAGATACGTCGGCAGCCAGAGCATGTAGAGCCACCAGATGGGATCGACCAGGAAGCGCGCTAGCAGGATGCCCCATGTCCGCCGGAGGGCAAGCAGGGAGGCGAGTGGAGGAGCTGTGCTCTGTGTGACTGGCGGCTGTCCTTCCATGATGTAGTCGCGCTCTTTTTCCGAAACGCGTGGGTGCTGGGAGAGGGGCCGGTAGATCGCAAGCCAGGCGGCGAGCCAGAGGAAGCCGAGCGTACCGACGATAAGGAAGGAGATTCGCCAGCCGAATAGAGGGTCGAGGAGACGGCCGACGAGAAGAGGCGCGATGACCGCGCCCATGGAGGCTCCTCCGTTGAAGATCGCCATTCCGATGGCACGCTCCTTTTGCGGAAACCATTCGGCCACGACCTTTGCGGCACCCGGCCAGTTGCCTGCTTCGCCGAGGCCGAGGAAGAAGGAGCAGGCGGCAAAGCTGGTAAAGCCCGTAATGGCCGAGTGCGCCATAGCAGCGGCACACCAGACGACGATGGAGACGGTGAAGCCGAGGCGCGCGCCGTAACGATCGTAGAGGCGGCCGGAGATGCTCTGACTGAGGGTATAGGCGAAGAGTAAAAGAGCGCCGATGAGACCGTACTGGCGACTGCTGATGCCGATCTCCGGACCAAAATGCGTGACGAGAAGACCTACACTGCTGCGATCGATGTAGTTGATGCAAGTGACAAGAAAGATGAGGGCAAGGATCCACCAGCGCAGGCCCGATATGGCTCGGTTGGTCTGCAGTGTACTCGCAACAGCGGAGGGGGGCCTCTCGGATTGTGTGCCGAGCGTTCTTTTGTTCCAGGGTGTCGTCACTGGGCTCTCCCCTGGAAAAAAACTGTGCGCGGCGACTGTTCCAACGTATATGGCATGTGTTATTGTCTTCGGGTGCTAACGATAACATATAGGAATGTTACCGAACAAACCGCCTTCGCGGATGGGCGGAGGATGGGCCGTGCAGCGCGTGCTTTTAGCGTGTTGCCGGTGCTGATTTGCTTTGCGGGCTTGCTTTGCGGACCGATGGCGGCGCAGGACGCCAGGGAATCGTTGGGGCCGAAGGATAATGCATCGAAAGGCGCGGCCACGCCGCTGGTGCAAGAGATGAAGACGCTTCGCTCCAGCGTGCGTCCTGAGTTTGCGGGCGTACATCCTCGCGTTTACTTCACGGGCGCGGAGCTGGAAGCGTTGCGTGTAGAGGCGCATGGTGCGCAGAAGATGTGGTGGAACGAGCAGCTACAGCACATTCGCGCCCTGCAGGGGCCACCGCCAGCACCGCCGGCGGAGAAGAGGCGCGCACAAAATGACGTCGCCTTTGCGATTGCCGAGGCCGCATTCGCCTACAAGATGGAGGGCGACCCGAAGTATCTTGCGGCGGCAAAGCTCTATATGGATGCGGCTGTGAGCTATGACGTGTGGGGCTACAGCTTCAGCAAGCCAAACGTTGATCTGGCTGCCGGACATCTGCTGTATGGCATGGGTGTCGGCTACGACCTTCTGTATAACGATTTGACACCCGCAGAGCGAGAGAGATATCGGAATAAGATCGCGCATCAGGGGCATCTGCTGTATGGGTTCTTCGCGCCTCGTCCGGGACGTAGCTGGGCGTATAGCCAGAACCATACCTTCATTCCTATGGCGGGGCTTGGCGTCGCGGCTTATGCGATGTATGGAGAGGTGCCGGAGGCGAAGGAATGGGCAGCGTTGGCGCGGGCTATCTATAGCAAGGTGCTGGAGACTTACTCGAAGGACGGCTACTACTACGAGGGTTTTGAATACTGGATCTTCTCGACGCCGTGGATTCTTCATTATCTTGACGCGCAGAAACATGCGACGGGCGAAGATTTGTTCGACCAGCCTGGGCTTCGGAAGGCGCATCTCTATGCGGCGCATAGCCTGACACCGGGCGGGCAGATGATGTTCGACTTCGGCGATGTGTTTGCGGGGCCGTCGACGCGGGCGAAGATGGGTGAGGACTACGAGCGCAGTCATCCTGGGGGTCATTTTGAATCGAACTATAACCTGCTCTACGATCTGGCGGCGCGATATAACGACAGCGAGATTCAGGGCGTTGCCGATTGGATGAAGAGCATGGGACACACCGGCCAGGAGGAGTGGTGGACGCTGGCGTGGCGAAATCCAAAGCTGAAGGCGACGCCGATAGAGAAGATGGAGCCCTGGCATCACTTCACGGATCACGATGTCGTCTTCTGGCGGAGCGACTGGGGTGCGCAGGCAACGGCGATTGCTTTCAAGTGCGGTCCGCCGGAGGGGCACAGCGCGACCGATTTGATTGCGAAGATGCCGGACTGGCACACGGAGCAGGGACACGTGCATCCGGATGTAAATAGTTTTATCCTGTGGGCCCACGGCCAATACCTCACTGGCGACTCCGGGTATGCGGGGGTTCCGATGACGATCGAACACAATACTCTTCTGGTCGACGGAAGAGGCCAGGGAAATGAAGGGAAG
>DATMPD010000217.1:0-14052 GCA_035567955.1 Edaphobacter sp. | reverse complement strand
CGACAAGAAAGCACCCGACGATAAGAACCAGAAACCGCAGTCCACTCCACCGCCGCCGCAATCGCCGCACTGATCGCAGGGTCCCGCCCGTCGTAGCCCCTCAACGGCGGCAAAAATAACTTCAAAGTTACCGAAGATTCCTTGTCTGCCCGTTGAGGCGGGCGTAGACTGTCGACGTTCCCGTGGATTTACGGGCCCCTGTAGCAGATTGTCGTTGGGAACAATCTCAGCCTCGGGAGGCCGACGTGCTCGCCAAACTCATTCTTAGAACTACCTGTATCGCTGGACTCACTCTCAGCTACGCCTACGCCCAGGCGCCCGCAGCCGCACCAGCAGCCGTCCCAGCAGCCGTCCCAGCCGACGGAATCACGATGGACATGATGCCCATCACGCAAGAGCAACTCACCCAGTGCCGCCAACAGGCATCCGGCCAGCTCACCGACGAGCAGAAGGCCCTGCACGATCGTGAGCACGGCCAGGACATCACCGACAAGAAAGCACCCGACGACAAGAACCAGAAACCGCAGTCCACTCCACCGCCACCGCAATCCCCGCACTGATCGCAGGGTCTCGCCCGTCTTAGCCCCTTAACCGCGGCAAGAATAGCTTCAAAGTTACCGAAGATAGCTTGTCTGCCCGTCATGGCAGGCGTAGACTGTCGGCGTTCCCGTGGATTTACGGGCCCCTGCAGCAGATTGTCATTGGGAACAATCTCAGCCTCGGGAGGCCGACGTGCTCACCAAATCCATACTTAAAGCTACCTGTATCGCTGGATTAACTCTCGGCTACGCCTTCGCCCAGGCGCCCGCACCCGCCCCCGCGGCAGCCGCCCCGGCCGACGGAATCACGATGGACATGATGCCCATCACCCAGGAGCAACTCACCCAGTGCCGCCAGCAGGCATCCGGCCAGCTCACCGATGAGCAGAAAGCCCTGCACGATCGTGAGCACGGCCAGGACAAAGACAAGATGGCCCAGGGTGGGATCACCGGTGTCACCGGTGCAGCCACCAGCGCCATCTCCCATAAGGGTGGGTATTGGTGGGGCGGCAATAACAACGGCGCCCAGACTGCCGCCGCCACTGGAGCCACTCAACGCACCGAGCGCAACAGCCAGGCCGTCGCCAGTACCACAGCCACCAGCCAGACCGTCGGCGTCGACGCCTACCAGCAGTGTGTCAACGGCATCAAGGGGCCAGAGTATGTTCACTTTCGCCAGACCGGCCAGATGACCGCCTTTACCGGCGCTCCCGCCGCTACCCCCGCTCAAGCGCCAGCGCCTGCTCCCGCCGCCACGGCCACTCCGGCCCCCTTACCCACCAAGTCGCCCGTGCAGGATGAAGGCGACGGCAAACACTTCGTCCTCACCGCTCCCGGTCAGACCGACGCTCGCGAGGTCACTCTCGTACCCGGCAGCAAGAACTCCTACATCGAAGAAGCTACAGGCGACAAGTACATCGTCATGCCCGACGGCTCCGTCACACGCATCCCGAACGCTAAAAAGACCGCTGCCAAGGCCCCGGCCAAGTAAGCGCGGGCCCTGCCCTAATTAGTCTCGCAGTGCGCATCTGGATCGGCATGCTGCTGCGTCATCCACCGGTCCATCAGCGTGCCCGCGCATCGCGCCCCACATAGGTGCTTCACCCCCGTCGAATGCGCGTGCCGGCTCTGCCACCGCGTCAGTTTAATCAACGGCTGATCCTCCTCCGGCTTCTCTCCCTGGAAGCAGTCCACCCACGCCAGCCACCAGTCCCCGCCCTCACCTTTTTTGTCTCCGCAAACGTCGCACTGGTAACTCTCGATATAAGCCATTCACTCTCTCCTCCGAGAGAAACTATCATGTGTCGTTACTTTGTTGCCACCGGCGCGGCACCAGGCCCAACCCCATCTACAAACGGCTCACCCCAGATGTAGTGTTCAAACCAGTGCAGATTCTCCTCCATCACCGCGCGCTGCTGCTTCGGCTTGTCGATCGGATGCCCGAAGCCGTGATACAGCACCATCTTCACCGGCACGCCCTTGTCTTCGAGCGCCTGCCGCAACTCAAAACTATCCGGCACCGGCACCCGTTTATCGCGGTCTCCCTGCTGAATCAGCGTCGGCGTCTTCGCCTTCGCAATATACGAAATCGGCGAAGTCTTCTTGTAGATCTCCGGATCATCCCACGGCGTAGCTTTGAGATACTGCCGCGTAAACGGAGTAATATCCGTGTTCACGTAGTACGTCATCCAATCTGAAATCCCTGCCCCCACCGACACCGCCTTGAAGCGATCACTCGCAGTCGTAATAAACGCCGAAATATATCCGCCCTCGCTCCAACCCATCGAGCCAACCCGATCCTTATCCACAAAGCCCTGCGCAATCAAATAATCCACGCCAGAGATCACATCCGCATAATCCCCCACACCAAGATTCCGCACATTCAACGCGCGAAACTTCGCACCATACCCCGCCGATCCACGATAGTTCGGCCGCAGCACCAGCGCCCCCTTCGCCACAAACAACTCGACCGGGTAGTAACGATCAGCACTCACATTCGGCCGGTCCACTCCCGTCGGCCCGCCATGAATCACCACCAGCAGCGGATACTTCTTCTTCACATCGAAGTCCGCCGGCTTCTCCAGAATCCCCTCGACCGTCGCCCCATCACCCGACTTCCAGCTCACCACCTCACGCCGCGCCAGCGTATAAGGCTTCACCGCATCCGTCAGATGAGTCACCTGCACCGGCGCGCCGCTCCCCGCGGTCGAAGCGATATAAATCTCCGATCCCGTATTCGGCATCGCCGCCGTATAGGCCACCTCGCCGAAGTCCTTCGTAAACGAAGCCCCATTCGCCATCAGATCATCCGGATGAGTCACCTGCTCCACCGCACCCGTAGCCACATTCAATCGGTAAAGATGCGACGCCGTCTTCTTCAGCGCGCCAAAGTAAATCCCTTTCTCCGACCACGCAAACAGATGAGCATCCTCATCAAAGTTCCCGCTCACCACCCGCGGCGCCCCACCCATCACCGGCACCACTGCGATCTTCTGGTTCGCATAGAAAAAATACTGCGCCCCATCCGCCGTCACAAACGCCACCTCGCTTCCATCCGGCGAAAAATGCGGGTCATTGTTCGGCCCCGGCGTCGTCACCAGCTTGGTCACCTTCTTGTCCGCCACCGTCACCACGTACACCGTCGTCGTCCCGCCGTTCTTCAGCTCGCCATCCTTCGAAGCGGCAAACGCAATCTTCCCCCCATCCTTCGACCAGGAAAACCCCTGCACGCTGAACCCATCGCCCTCAGTCAGCCGGTGCGCCTCCGGCACGCCAAACGGCGGACCCGGAGCCGCCGAAGCCGCGCCCTTCTCCTTGGTGGAATCCTTAGCCGGAGCCACGACCGGAGCCGCTGTTACATCCACCGTCCACAGATGCGTCATCCGCTCATCGCCGTCGATGACCGTGTACTCCCCATAACGTTCCACCCGATCCTTCTCCGCCTTCGACAACGGGTCTTTCGTCGTGAACGCAATCGTCTTCGAATCCGGCCCCCACTCATAGCCATCCACGCCGTCGTCGAGCTTCGTCACCTGCCGCGCCTCGCCCCCGGTAGGATCGATCACATAGATCTGCCGCGTATCCGCCTTCGTCTCCCCAATCTGTCCCGGCCGGTCCGACGCAAACGCAATCCATCTCCCATCCGGCGACCATCGCGCACCCGAACTCGACTTCACCTGCGCCGTCAACAGATGCGCACTCCCCGCACGATCCGCAATCCAGAGATCGCGCTCAAACGCATTGTCCTTCCAGTTCGTCCGCGAAACCTCATACACCACCCGCTGCCCATCCGGAGACAACGCCGCACCCGAAGCCGTCTGCGCCTCCAGCGCCTGGTCGATGCTCGGCACTCGCGCAACGGCCTGCCCTGCAACAAACCTCGCCGGCAACAAAACCAGCGCGAGACCGAAAAGACAAGACACACCGGCAACAGAAAATTTTGCTTTGGACAATTTGTCAGGAGTCATACGCGACAGTGTCGCACACCGCGCCCAGCCCACAAAAATTCACACCAACCGCTAGACGTCAGCGGGCTGAAGGCCCGCGCTAAATGCCTGAGCGGCAACCCCGCAACTGCATGAATCTAAATAAATTTCCATCGAAGATATTTTTCTTTCCACGTTTTCTGCCCAAAAATCGCATGTCAAGCCCCAAAACTACCTAACTCACTGAAACAAAGGAAAATAGAGTTGGCATGTTAGTTCCGCTCAATCCGCTATACTTAAAACAGTGGAAAGAAAACATAGCCCCGGCCCAAAGCCGGGGCTAACTCATTTATTTGTAATATTTTGGACGCAAGCCCTTTGCTTAGAATATTTTGCAGACAAAGGCTACCGATAAACTACTGAAAGGAGAGAATTTACGCGCTGGCAATAGGGGGGTACCCCCGGGGTGTCTAAGCCGCCGGCTCGCCCTCGAAATAGAGATACTTCCGCCAAGCCGCATCCGCGCTGCCGATCATCCGCATGATGTGCCGCGAGGTGTGCAGCGAAAACGGCCGAGGCTCCCGCTGCAGCTTCATGTCCGTCAGCTCATGCAGCAGCTGGTTTCCCTTGCGCCGGTTGCAGTTGTGGCAGCAGGCAACCAGGTTCTCCCACGTCGAAAGCCCCCCACGCGAACGAGGAACGACATGGTCCAGCGTCAACTCACCCGCCGTAAGAACCACGCTGCAGTACTGGCACGAGTTCCGATCCCGCAGCAGAATGTTCTTCCGGCTCAGCGCACGCGTCTGATGAGGAATCCTGCGGTACTCGAGCAGACGAATCACGCTCGGCATCGCAATCCGCATCCGCGCCGCATGCAGCACCGCACCCTGCTCCTCCTCGGTCCGCGCCACGCCCTTCAGCACCAGCACCAGCGCCCGCCGCGCCCCACAGATATTGATCGGCTCATACGACGCATTCAGCACCAGCACCGGAGTCTGCATCGCAGGCTGCCGAAACACCCCGATCCGCACGTCCACTTCCGCAACCACGCGGCCCGACCCATGCCCCGCACCATGCCCAAGGTGTCGTTTTCCGCTAAGCCCCTGCTTCCGCATCTTCCCCGATTGCATCTCCAAACCCTCCAGTTCAGCAACTGTTAGCACTCCCTCGCCAAGCCGCTCCACTCACATCCATCAACTATCCAGCATCCCAAACGGCGGTCTGCGAAGCCGCGTCCACCGAAGCCATATCCCAGGTCGCGACCATCTCCGGCTGCGCCCGCGACACCGTCGCCACCCAGACCTTGCTCGCTCCAGCCCGCCGCAAAACCCGCGAACACGCCCTCGCCGTAGCCCCGGTCGTGTAAATGTCATCGACCAGCAAAACCTCACGCCCCTGCAGCCCCGAACCATCGGCAACAGCAAACGCCCCCTGCAAGTTTCGTCGCCGCCCCTTCGGAGTCAGCTCAAACTGGCTGCGTGTATCCTTCGCCCGGCGAATCACGGCATGCGCCGCCTGCAGCCTCCACTCCGGCCGACTCTTCTCCAACTCAGCAAGAGCAGCATCGGAAATCAGCACGGCTTGGTTGTAGCCTCGCTCCCGCTCCTTGGAGGGAAATAGCGGGACAGCAACCACAAGCAGATCCTTACCAGCCTCACCTTCGATCATTTCAATAGCTCGCGCCAGCATCCGCCCCAGCGGCCTTGCCACCGCGCTCATCCGCTCATACTTCAGCAGATGCACCATCTCCCGCAGCTCATCCTGATACACCGCGTACGCTACGGCGCGCTCAAACTCCGGCGGCGCCATCCGGCAAGGCGAACACAACAACCCCTCCACCGGAAACTGTCCGGCAAACCGGACGCCCTCCATGTCGAGCGCCTCCCCACAACGCCGGCACAGCGTCACCGACTGCCTTTGCACTCCATCTATACATTGGTCACAAACGGGAGAGAGATCAGCTCGCAGCAGCGGCCCCCCACAGGCCCTGCAATCAGTCGGATACAACGTCGTTACAAGGTCATCCAGTACCGCCCGAACCACCTGTCCCGGGCCCCTCAGCCAACGAGACATCGCGCGTTCCTCCGCCGCCCCACCAGGCGGCGCACCGGGTGGCCCCCCGGTATCAAACCCGAGCGCATTGTCATTCAAGCATTCGCTGAAGACTCACCTCACTCGCCGGCGCTCCAGGTCCCTCGGACCGCGCCATATTCGCAGTATAAGCCTTCCCACGTATAGACCGTCAATAATTCTGCACCACGGGTGATGCGCCTGTGCTACACCTGAGCCATGCTGAAAGCCGTCACATGGTGCGCCAAATGCCTCTTCCTCTACTTCCTCGTCGTGGTCGCGGCGGTCCGTTTCTCCTGGCTCGTCACCACTCCCGTCTGGGCTATCGCGACCAGAATGCACTGGACGCAATTGACCCGAGTCGCTTTCGTCCTCAGCTACTTCTTGCCCACCTTCGCCGCCGCCGGATTTCTCATTGGGCTGATCCCCTTCGGCAAACTCGGCAAGGCCCTTGGCGATCTCTTCCGCTCCTTCTTTCCCTCCGCATCCACAAAACTCGCACCGGAGCCCGACCCCCAGCCCGATATAGCCCCGCCGATCCTCTGGGCCTGGCTGCCGGTCACGCTCGCCTTTCTCACTCGCTTCGTAACCTGGCAATCCCGCAACTCGAGCGTCCTTGACCCACACCGATCGCCCGGCCGCATCGAACGCTTCTTCGGCCCGCTCTATGCACAGACGTCCGGTCTGCTCGACGACAAGTGGATCACGGATCGCTTCCTCTTCACCGGTCCCATGCTCTTCCTCATGGCCTGCGCCATCGGCGTTCTGCTTCGGCACCGTTTTACCGCCTCGCGCAAAGCACCAGTGGAGACGGGAACCGGGGGCGAGTCGGTTTGACCTCCATCCCTATACCTATACTGAGTTGGGGTCATCTCTCGTGCCAAGACGAAGTGCTGGTTTGATGATGTACAGGCGCCGGCCGCGAAGTCTGGAGGTCTTCCTCGTTCACCCGGGCGGCCCCTTCTTCGCAAAAAAGGACCACGGAACATGGACCGTCCCAAAAGGCGAATACCTTGACGGCGAGCTCCCGTTGGAGGCGGCAAAACGTGAATTTCAAGAGGAGACCGGCTTTCCCGTACCCGAAACCTTTCTCGATCTTGGCTCGATCAAGCAGGCAGGTGGAAAGATCGTCTCCGCGTGGGCCTTCGAGGGCGATTGCGATCCAGCCAAAATGGTCAGCAATCATTGTGAAGTGGAGTGGCCCCCACGCTCCGGTCGTTTGATCGAGATTCCTGAAGCGGACCGTGGCGCATGGTTTTCCATTGACGAAGCCAAGGAGCGCATCAAGTCGACGCAAATTCCCCTTATCGATCGGCTCGTGAAGGCCCTGGATGTGATGGACTAGACAAAGAGTACCGCCCAGGCGGTCATGTCCGCAGCAACTGCGGTTGGGTGTGAACAATCTTGCCGATCAGTTCCCCAAAGAGCGTATTCGCCCAGGCGAACCACGCCCGGGTGAACCGCGCAGGATCGTCCTTGTGATAGCTCTCATGCATGAAGCCCGTGTTTGCTGACGAGTGTTGCAGCATCCGAATCGTGCGAACGATCTCAACATCGGAGCTGCTGGTAAGCGCAAAGATGATCTGCGACATCGGCCAGATCATGTCGCGCCCAATGTGCGGCCCGCCGATACCCTCACCCGCGCTTCCCTTATAGAACCACGGATTTCTCTCGCTCCACACAAAACTTCGCGTCCGTCCATACAACGCCGTGTCAGGCGAGCTTTCGAGATACGGAAGCCCCAGCAGGCCGGGCACATTCGCATCATCCATCAATGCATGACCGCCGTAGCCGTCCACTTCATAGGCCCAGATCGAGCCGGCGGACGTGTCGACAATCGCGTACTGATGAAGAGCCGTCTCCACCTCTTTCGCCAGCGCTCGCGCCTGCGAAGCCATGCTGTTGTCGTTCAAAACCGTCTCCGCCATCTCGGCTAACTGCCGCAGCGAAGTAACAGCAAACAGATTCGACGGCACCAGGAACGGAAAGATGCACGCATCATCCGACGGCCGAAAGCACGACGCGATCAGGCCAACAGGCTTCACCGGATTGCCGATGCCATTCACCAGCGAGTCAGTAGGGTTCTCTGCGCTTCGTTGAAAGCGATACGGCCCCAGACCCTCCTTCCGCTGTTGAACACGCATCGTCTGCACAACCAGTTGCATCGCCCTCTTCCAACGCACGTCGAACGGAGAAGTATCACCCGTCGCTTTCCAATAACCATGCGCAAGACGGATCGGATAGCACAACGAATCCAACTCGTACTTTCTCTCTCCGACTCCGGGCTTCATCTCCGTCTTGTCCTTCAGGCTCCACTCCAGAGGCGGAGCATTGAGGTCTGCCATGAAGGAGTTCGCGTAGGGATCGATGAGAAGGCATCGGGTCTGACGCCGGATCACACCTTCCAAAAGCCTCCGCAGAGAAGCGTCCTTCGCAGCAAGCGGAAGATAGGGCCACACCTGCGCGGAAGAATCCCGCAACCACATCGCCGGAATATCCCCCGTGATGACCGCAGTGTCCGGCTTACCCTCAAACTCGCCGACTTCTACCGTGGTATCGAGCGTATTCGGAAAGCAGTTCGTAAACATAGCCGCCAGTTCCGGGTCTGCAATTTTTGAACTGGTCTCTGTGATGAACGCTTCGACCGCTGCGCTCTGAAACTTACGAGCTGACGGTTCAGGGCGTTTTGACGGGAAAAGGGCCTTCTGGTTGAAGGCCAGCGGGGGCAACACAGACGAAGTCGCGACAAGTGCAAAAGAAGCACCGCCATTTTTGAGAAGATCCCGCCTTGTGATCGTAGAGTCAGAACTCACATTTACTCCCATCGCAACCAATCGCATCGTCACGTTCCTCATCCCCTTAACATGGTCCTCGTCGAACTCTAATCCAGAACTCTCCTTTTCTCGAACAACGGTATCTTCGACAACTACAGATTTATCAAAATCAAACACCTGCCCCCATAGCCAAATCGACGCACACCGCACCCCCGCTGATACACTCCCATCCAAGCTGAAACCAAAGCTAGAGCAAGCGGGAGACGCGTCATCATGGCAACATCCACACCCACCAGGCCCACCTTCAAACCCTTCGTTCCCACCACCGAGACCCGTCCCGAGCTCTCCGCCCGCGCCCTCATCCTCGGCGGCCTCTTCGGCTTTCTCTTCGGAGCCGTCACGGTCTACGTCGGTCTTCGCGCCGGTCTCACCGTCGCCGCGTCGATACCAATCTCCGTCCTGTCGATCTCCATCCTTCGCGCCTTCGGGAAAGCCAGCATCCTTGAAAACAACATCGTCCAGAGCACCGGCAATGCTGGCCAGTCCATCGCCTCGGGCGTCATCTTCACCCTTCCCGCTCTCATCTTCCTCGGCTTCGACCTCGAGTCATCGCGCATCTTCGCCCTCGCGCTCTTCGGCGGCTGGCTTGGCGTCCTCTTCATGATCCCGCTCCGCCGCCAGCTCATCGTCGACGAGCACGACACCCTGGTCTATCCCGAAGGCACTGCCTGCGCCGACGTTCTCATCGCCGGCGAACGCGGCGGCAGCTTCGCCTCGCGTGTCTTCCTCGGCCTCGGCCTCGGCGGCATCTACACCCTCTTCCAGAACGAAAACCTCTTCGCCCTCTGGCCCGCCACTCCTAACCGCGACTTCGACCTCGGCCCCCAGCACCTGCTCAAAGGCGCCGCCATCCGCGCCGACTGTACGCCCGAATACCTCGGCGTCGGCTACATCATCGGAATCCGCGTCGCCGCCATCATGCTCGCCGGCGGCGTCTTCTCCTGGCTGGTGCTCATGCCGGCCATCTACTTCTTCGGCTCACATCTCACCGCCCCGCTCTACCCCGGCACCGTCCTCATCACCCAGATGTCGCCCTCCGATCTCTGGCGCACCTACGTCCGTCCCATGGGAGCTGGCGGAGTCGCGGCGGCTGGACTTATTACTCTCCTTCGCACTCTCCCCACCATCGTCGGCGCACTGACCCAAGGCTTCAAAAAGACCGGCAGCGGCAAATCCGCATCCGCCCAGCCCTCCCGCATCGAGCACGACCTTCCCCCCATCGTCGTCTTCGGCGGCTCCCTCCTCCTCATCCTGCTGATGTTCCTCTTCCTTCAGTTCAAGCCAATCCCCGGAGCCCAGGTCGGCGCGCTCGCTAACTTCGCCGCCGCTCTCCTGGTCGTCGTCTTCGGCTTTCTCTTCGTCACGGTCAGCGCGCGCATCGTCGGCATCGTCGGCAGCTCCGCCTCGCCCGTCTCGGGCATGACCATCGCGACGCTGATGGCCACCGCCGCCATCTTCCTCGTCAAAGGCTGGACCGCTCCTGCCTTCGGAGCACTCGCCATCACTATCGGAGGGGTTGTTTGCATCGCCGCCTCTAACGCCGGCGACACCTCGCAAGACCTCAAGACCGGCTACCTCATCGGAGCTACCCCCTGGAAGCAGCAGATTGCCATCATGATCGGGGTCATCGTCTCCATCTTCTCCATCGGAGCCACGCTCAACGCGATGAACAAAGGCCTCGAAACCTTCCAGCGCCTCCCCAAACCCATCGTCTTCTCGCTCGACCACCTTCCCGACGGCGTCCAGAATAATGGCAACTTCACCAACAGCGACCGAATCACTCTCACGTCACACAACACTGAGAGCCAAGCTAAAGAAGAGCTCACCAACGCGAAACAGTACATCCTCCTCAACGCCATAGGTTCCACCACCCTCGATGACGGCAAATACCTCTACAACCCCGCCGCCGGCGAAATCGAAGTCCAGTGGATCCAGGGCATCGGAAGCGAAAAGGCCGCAGCTCCACAGGGCCGCCTCATGGCCACTGTCATCAACGGAATCCTCAGCCGCAAACTTCCCTGGGCTCTCGTGCTCCTCGGCGTGGCGATCGTCATCGTTGTCGAACTGCTCGGCGTTCGCTCCCTCACCTTCGCGGTGGGCGCCTATCTCAGCATCGCAACCACGCTCGCCATCTTTGTCGGCGGAGTCATGCGCTGGCTGGTGGACTACGTCGTGCATCGTAACGCCGCGCGGCAGGCCCGCATTGAGCATGACGCTTCCCTGGCTCTGTGGCACTCGGATCGCGAAACCTGGCTTGCCCAACACCCTGGCTTCGACCCCACCGACCCCGCCCATGCCGACCCCAATGGCCGGCCTATCTTCAACGCCATCACCGCTCGCGATGCCACGATCGAGTCCGAAGTGTCTCCAGGCAGCCTCTACGCTTCAGGTCTCATTGCGGCGGGCGGCATCGTTGGGCTTCTGGGTGTCTGCGTCAAACTCTATGAAGCGGCCACTGAGCGCTCTATTCCCCGCTTCAGCGACCACAATCCTTTGCACAACGATTTGGTCAGTATCGTTATGTTTGCTCTGCTCGCTTTCTCCCTCTACTACTTCGCCAGAAAGCCGCTCAAGGCGGAAGGATGATTTTGGATTTTTGGACTAAGTTTTTTTGGAGGGTGGTGGAGTAGCGTTTTTACAGGGGGTTTTGCGTTTTCCACCGTGTTTTTGGATGGTAAATTGTGGTGGATTTGTGGTGGCTTGATGGTAATTAAGTGATTGCTGAGCACATGGATTTTTAGCGCTAGAAATCTTCCACTTTTTTCAACTTTATTTTTAGTCGGGACAGCTGAAGGCTCGGAAAGCCAGCATTTGTCAGGCAACTTGTTTGTAATATGTGGTTTGCGAGGATTGAGCTTAGAGGGTCAGACATTTCTGAATCTTATTTCGATGTCGAGATATCTTATGTCGTAGGAGTTGGGATGTCGGGAATGGAAGGCGCTAAGGATAACGTTTCGGCCCCGCGGCTTTGGCTGGTTCTGGCTCGGGCTTACGGCTCGATCGGGGCTTACATCGAGGGCTCAATCACCGCGCAAGGCCTCGGCCTTAGCGACTTTATGGTGCTGGAGGTTCTGCTGCATAAAGGGCCGATGACGATCTCGGCGATTGGAGAGAAGGTGCTGCTGGCAAGTGCGTCGATGACCTCGGCGATCGACCGGCTGGAGAAGCGCGATCTAGTGCGGCGCAAGACCTGCGACTCCGACCGGCGGATTCGGTTCGTCGAGCTTACCGATTGCGGCAAGGCGTTTATCGAAGAGATCTACGCCCGGCACGAGAAGGATCTGGAGGCGGTCCTCGCCGGACTTGGAGATGAAGAACGACGAGTGATCTACGAAGGATTGAAGAAGATCGGATACGCGGCGAAGGTCGCGGTTCCGACACAGAAGGGCAATACGGAATCAACGCAGGATCCTTCAGCCTGAGCGCTCGGCTGGAGTAAGAAAGGAAAGATAGCATTATGTTGACGGTACGCAAGAGTAACGAACGAGGCCACGCAGACCACGGTTGGTTGGATTCGCACCATACCTTTTCCTTTGCCAACTACCACGACCCAGAGCATATGGGTTACCGCTCGTTACGGGTGATCAACGAGGACCGGGTTGCCGAGGGGCGGGGCTTTGGAGCGCACTCCCACCGGGACATGGAGATTCTCAGCTATGTGCTGAAGGGCAAGCTGGCCCATAAGGACAGCATGGGACACGTCGAAGTACTGGGGCCGAACGAGATTCAGAAGATGTCGGCCGGCAGCGGCGTGGTGCACAGCGAGTTCAACGGCTCGGAGACAGAGCCGGTGCACTTCCTGCAGATATGGATCGAGCCGAAGAGCCGCGGCACCAAGCCTAGCTATGAACAGCTGAAGTTCGAGGCGGCGGAGAAACTGGATCGCTTCAAACTGCTGGCATCGGCGACACCCGTGGAAGGAGCGGCAACGATCAACCAAGACGCAACGGTCTCGGTTGCGGAGTTGACGCCAGGCAAACAGCTGACCTACCCGCTGGGCGGCAAGCGCCATGCATGGCTGCATGTAATCGACGGCGACGTGACGGTGAACGGCAAGACGCTACACACTGGCGATGCCGTTGCGGCCGAGAAGGAAGAAAAACTCGACGTAGTCGCGCAGGGTTCAGGCAATAGTGAAATCTTATTGTTCGACCTTGCCTAAGGAGGGTGCGGAAGAATTTATCCCATGGCCAGGAAACGAAAGGCCCGGGGCTAAAGCCCCTCACATTTGCAACGATTTGTCGTAGGGCTAAAGCCCTACGCTTAATCCCACAAGCAACGACAAGAACTTTTTCCGCAAACTGTAAGCGCTTTACGGGCCCGAAACAAAATGCAACGGGGACCGGCACATATTTTGTGGGCCGGTCGCCACAACCAAGACATTTCATACGAAAAGCTTTCCTCAAGGAGACCACCCAATGAACCGAAGGATCTTTACTGCCGCTCTCTCTGCGCTGCTGCTTACTGGAGTCAGTGCGTTCGCACAAAACTCAAGCTGGACCATCGATAAGAATCACGCCCAGACGAACTTTCAGATTCGCCACATGGGAGTCAGCACTGTTCGCGGCTCCATCAGCGGCGTCACCGGTACCATCGTGTGGGACGAGAAGGACCCGAGCAAGTCGAGCGTCGAGGCTACGATCGATACAACCACCGTCAACACGAATAATTCGGCACGCGACACCGACCTGAAGTCGGACAAATATTTCAATGTCGCCAAGTATCCGACGATGACCTTCAAGTCCACTTCCGTGAGCCGCGCGAATGGCAAACTGCAGGTCGTTGGCGACCTTACCCTGGCAGGTGTGACCAAGAGCGTGACCCTGGATGTGGATGGACCCACCCCGCCACAGAAGGGAATGGGCGGCAAGATGGTCATTGGCCTCTCCGCCACCGGGATGGTGAAGCGGAGCGACTTCAATTTCGCTCCCAAAATGCCGACGATGGCTCTTGGGGACGAGGTTCAGATCACCATCGACGCCGAAGCCAACCAGTAAGGCCATTTGCGATGACCCTGCCTCCGCCGGCGACTGCGGAGGCATTTTTTTTTGCGTGGCGCGGAGGCGGGAGAGCTAGCTGAGCTTTTCGCGGCTCAACTCTTCGTTGCGCCTTTCGATCTCCGCGGAAGCCTCGGGTTTTAAGCTGCGAAGAATCTCCAGCAACTTCGCCGGTTCGAACGATTCG
>DATMPD010000216.1:0-3738 GCA_035567955.1 Edaphobacter sp. | reverse complement strand
GGAATGTCGAATTGAATGTCGTAGCCTAATCGGATCAGCATTGGCTCCCGCCAATATGGACGATCGATGGTGCCTTGCCGACGAGGCAATCAGCGACGGAGATCTTTAAGCCGCCATCCAGGATCATTTTAGCCGAAAGCGGGGAGACTTATCTCCTCCGTTCGTGAAAAATGCGACAATGGCGCATTAGTTCTACTGGCATTTCGTGCTGCTGAACCGCGACCCGAAGGGAGTGGTCGTGCTTATGTAATGACCAGCCACGACAACAAGGAAATGGAATGACATTTTGTCTCGGGGTTAATGTTGACGAAGGCCTCGTCGGTATTGCCGACACTCGCGTCGTGTCGGGTTCCGAATCGCTGACGGCCAGGAAGGTAGCCACCTACCAGGGACCGGGGTATTCCTTCTTCATAATGAACTCGGGTCTGCGATCTCTCCGGGATAAGGTCCTTCTCTTTTTCGAAGAGGCTTTCAGCCAGCAGATCTCTGCCAGGGAACGCCTGTTCAAACTAGTCAACCTCTATGCAGCACAGGTGCGGCGTCTCGCAAACGAGGATACGAAGTCGCTAGAGGAAAGCGATCTTCATTTCAACCTGTATTCCTTGATTGGCGGCCAGATGGCGAACGACGGCTCGCATCGGTTGTTTCTGGTTTACCCAGAGGGGAATTGGGTTGAGGTCGGCCCAGACACGCCGTATCAGATCATCGGCAACTCAGGATTCGGAAAGCCGATTCTGGAGCGCTCGTTAACACACACCGATCCGATTCTTTATGCATTCAAGCTGGGTGTCCTGGCGTTCGACGCCACCCGGCTGTGTGCCTCCAACGTAGATTTCCCGATCGACCTGGTTCTCTACAGACGCGGAAGCTATGAGCTTGTGGAACACCGGTATCAGCGCGAAGATCTGAACCAGATTTCCAGCTGGTGGCAGGAGCGCATGCGTTGCGCGGTGGATGAACTGCCGTCCAAGTGGGTGGAGGCAGCATTCTCCAAGCTGGGCGGATCAGGACCGGCGTCTGGAACATCGTGACCCGGATCCCGCTGCGGCGGCGGGGGTTCGATGTGTTCCGCCGGGGTTACTGCTCTTGCTGCTGTTGTTCCCGCTGACGATCGCGCTTCCGCGGAACCTGGTCTTCCTCCGAAATGGATTCGGGTATAAGATCGCGTTCCGGAGGCAGAATCTCCGATGGGCTGACCGCTACGGACACCGTGAGCTTGGTCGACGCCTCCCCCTTAAAAACTCCGCGCGTGGGCGGCACATCCGCGTAATCGCGTCCGATGGCTGTACGGATATGCCGCCCGGAGGCGAGCAGGTTGTTGGTCGGGTCGAAGCCGACCCAGCCCAGGCCTGGAAGCCAGGCTTCCGCCCAGGCATGCGTCGCGCCGTCGCTGGAACGGTCCCGATCCTCTCTACCGTGATACAAGTATCCGCTCACGTAGCGAGCCGGGATCCTTATGCCGCGGAGAATGCTGATGAAGATGTGGGCGAAGTCTTGACAGACACCCTGATGGCTGGTGAGGGCCTCTTCAATCGGTGAATCCACACGGGTGGCTTTCGGCTTGTATTCGAAGGCGCCGTAGATGGATTGATTAAGTTCTCTGAGCAGCGACAGCGGATCGCCGCGGCGCTCGGCGCCAATACTGACCGCAAGCTCTTCTAGAACCGGAGAAGTTCGAGCGAAATGGCTGGGGAGCAGCATCTCGAACGCATCCGCCGGCATCATGTCGGGGTCAAGGAGTTTCCAGTCCCCCTCGTCGAGCCGGTCGGGTATCGGAACTGGATCAAGATCCACAAGGGCTTCGGCAGTAATGGCCAGCTCCCGATGGATTTCCGGAATGTCGAAGTAATGAACTGTGTTAGCCAGCGAGTCGCGGTAAAGATAGATTCGCGCGCGTGGCTGCACGGCAAGTTTGAATGAGTAACACCGCTGCTTGCTCTCGCTGCGCGGCTGCATCCGCGCCTCCATGACGCTCTCATACACATTGGCGCCATATCGAAAGTGGGTTACGTGGCGGATGGAGTAGTACATCGTCGCCTCAGGCGCCTACGGACCGCTCGATGGGATAATCGACATAGGCTTCTCGAATGCCGACGTGGATCTGTTCTAGTTGCCGCCGTACGTTATCCAGCCAGGAGTGTAGACCCGCTGACATGATTTCTTCGATGTTGCTGAAACTCAAGGCGGCTCGCAAGCGGCCAGTGAGACGCCCGAGACGCGCAGTCGCCTTTTGAGATCCTTCGGGAAGCGACCGGACTGCGCTCTGGATACGTTCCATACAGAAACGAATCGAATGCGGGAAGACCGTGTTGAGCAACAGAAACTCGGCCACCCGATCGGCTCTGAGGTCAGCCGTATAAACCTTGCAGTACCCCTCGAATGCCGAACAGCTTTTCAGCAGGCCGACCCACTCGAGGTGCTCGGAAAGCTCGGATGAGGGCCCCAGGTCTGCAAACATTTCGAAATGTACGTCCAGAAGAACGGCCAACGCGCCGGCGCGTTCCAGATATCGGCCCAGCTCGATGAAGCGCCATCCCTGGTCGTGGTTAATGGTCGAATCGGTGATGCCCTGAAAAAGATGGGCACCCTCCCGAACCATCTTCAGGAACTCGTGGGGGTCGGATTCCCACTGATCTTCGCCGGCTGCGCCGCGAACGGCCAGAAAAAGACGGTTCAGCTGTTCCCACATGGCTGAACCGGTCTGTTCACGAACCTGCCTTGCGTTCTCGCGGGCGGAGGCGATGCAGCTCACGATTGAGAACGGGCTTTCGCCAAAGGTCAGGCTGTGCGCGATAGCCTCGACTGGGCCGTCAGGCGTGCTCACTCCGAGGCTGGCGGCCACACGCGTCCAACGCTGATCCACAGGAATGGAGAATGAATCGAGCATTAGATTCAGGTGCTCGTCGATCAGGGACGCCGCGTGTTCCGCGCGCTCCAGATGGCGGCTCATCCAATACAGGTTGTCTGCCACTCGGGAAAGCATCTTATTCGTGTATGATCCACGTGTCTTTGCTGCCCCCGCCCTGTGATGAGTTGACCACCAGCGATCCGCGGCGTAGAGCAACACGCGTCAGGCCCCCCGGAACGATGGTGACTTTATCGCCAAAGAGAACATATGGACGCAAGTCCACGTGCCGGGCGTGAGCCTGGCCTTCCACGAAGCAGGGCGCGCGAGAGAGATTCACCACCGGCTGCGCGATGTAGTTGCGAGGGTCGGCACGTATGCGCCGTCGAAACTCTTCGTGCTGCTCGGTGCTGCTGTGCGGTCCGATCAGCATCCCGTAGCCCCCTGATTCCCCCACGGCCTTCACCACCATCTCATCAATATGATCCAGCACGTAGGCACGTTGTGCGTCATCGGTCATCAAATAGGTTTCTACGTTCTCAAGAATGGAATCCTCGCCGAGGTAATACTTGATAATCTTGGGCACGTAAGCGAAGACCGCCTTGTCATCCGCTACTCCGGTTCCGATCGCATTCCCCAGAGCGATGTTGCCAACACGATAGGCGTTGAACAAGCCGGCTGCGCCTAGCCCCGAATCCTGGCGGAATACCAGCGGATCGATGAAGTCGTCGTCGATGCGGCGATAGATGACGTCGACGCGCACTAGGCCGGACGTAGTGCGCATGTAGACGACATCCTCGTGAACCGCCAGGTCGCATCCTTCGACCAGATCGATGCCCATCTGCCGCGCCAGAAAGGCGTGTTCGAAATAGGCGGAGTTGTAGATGCCGGGC
>DATMPD010000215.1:0-6290 GCA_035567955.1 Edaphobacter sp. | reverse complement strand
GGAATGACAAACAAAAGAACGGGCAACGTAAGATTAATACTGAAGGGTCATAAAACGGGTCATAGTGTAGACGGTCGACACGTGAGGTGTGCCGCGTAGGAAAGGTGAGTGGGTTCTGTGAGCAAAGTTGTTGCAGTCAGCCGTTTGAGTACGCCGGAGTTTCGTGAGGCGGTGCATGCGTTGTCGCCCAGGGTGGCCGTCTTCGATTGCGACGGGACGCTGTGGTCGGGGGATGCAGGGTCCGGGTTCATGAACTGGACGATCGAGACGGGGCTGGTTTCGAGGGAGGCGACGGACTGGATCGATGGACGGTACCGGGGATATTTGAAGGGCGAGGTGTCGGAGGCGGCGATCTGCGGGGAGATGGTGCAGATGTACCAGAGGCTGCGGGAGGAGGAGATGCGGCGGGGGGCCAGGGCTTTCTTCGAGAAGCAGATCGAGCGGAATATCTTTCCCGAGATGCTGGCGCTGGTGGAGGAGCTTCGCGGCACAGGCGCGGATATCTGGGCGGTGAGTTCGACCAACAACTGGGTGATTGAGGAGGGCGTGCGACGTTTTGGGATTCCTGCCGACCGGGTGTTGGCGGCGCGGGTTGAGGTGAGGGACGGGGTGGTGACGGACGTGCTGTTGGATGTGCCGACGGATGAGGGCAAGGTGGCGGCGCTGGCACGGGTTGGAGTTACGGCGCCGGATGCGGTGTTCGGCAATTCGGTGCATGATGCGGCGATGCTCGGGATTGCGCGGCGGGCCTTTCCGGTGAATCCGACGCCGGGACTGGTGGAGCGGAGTGCGCAGGAGGGATGGCCGGTTTACTATCCGGTGTCGGTCGAGCCTAAGTAAAGCGAATTGAGGCTTTTGGCGTTGTGCCTCGTCTAATCTACAGGCATGAGTGAGTCCATTGGCAAGGTCGAAGACCACGCGGAGATGACGGCAGCCAAGCCGCTGCGGCTGGTGGTGGCCGCGTTGATCCTGCGAGGGACCGTGGGGGATGGGGCATCGGGTGTGGAAGTGCTGATTTGCCAACGAAAGGCGGATCAGCCGATGAGCTTGAAGTGGGAGTTTCCGGGGGGCAAGATCGAGGCTGGAGAGAGTTCGGAGGACGCCCTGGCGCGCGAACTGGATGAGGAGCTGGGGATCAAGGCGGTGATTGGCCGGCGGGTGGCGCAGGTCAGGCATAAGTACCGGAATGGCGGGTCGATCGATCTTCAGTTTTTTGTGGTGCGGGAGTTCGATGGGGCGCTGGAAAACCGGATCTTTAACGATGTGCGATGGGCTCCGCTGGGCGAGCTGCCGGGGTATGACTTTCTGGCGGCGGATCTGGGGCTGATTCGGGATTTGTCTGAGGGCAAGCTGTTGTAGAAGCTTACCGCGGATTTAGCGGATCAACACGGATTAGAGCACAACGGATTTAAGAGCAAAACTGATTCAGGCCAAAGGCGTGTCCATGTCTTTGTTTTTTATCCGTGTTTATCCCTGAATATCCGCGGTCGGCCCTCTGTCGCGGGTTTAGCCGTGTAGGGTGTTCCAGACGAGGACGAGGGAGAGGGCGGTGACGATGATCGCTGTGGTCCAGGCGATGACGTTGAACCAGCGTTTGTTGGTGTATTTGCCCATGAGTTCGTGCTTGTTGATGAGCTTTAGCATGAAGACCAGGATGAGGGGGAGAAGGACGCCGTTCAATACCTGCGAGAGGATGCTGAATTTGACCAGCGGGAAGTTCGGGATAAGGACGACAGCGGCACCGGCGAAGAGGAGCAGGCTGTAGAGCCAGTAGAAGAACTTCGCTTCACGGAAGCCCTTGTCCAGACCGCTCTCGAAGCCGAGACCTTCACAAACTGTGTAGGCGGTGGATAGAGGAAGGATGGACGCGGCGAAGAGTGAGGCGTTGAAGAGGCCGGCCGCGAAGAGGATGAAGGCGTACTGGCCGGCGAGTGGCTTCATGGCGCCGGCTGCGTCGGAAGGGTCGGTGATGTTGCGGATGCCATGGGTGTAGAGGGTGGCGGCGCAGGCGACGACGATAAACCAGGCGACGATGTCGGTGAAGATAGAGCCGATGATGACGTCGAGGCGCGAAGCTTTGTACTGGCGGACGCTCACTCCCTTCTCGACGATCGAGGATTGGAGGTAGAACTGCATCCAAGGAGTGATGGTGGTGCCGATGACCGCGATGGTGGTGTAGACGTAGGCCTTGTTGGACCAGACGCTGCGGGGAGGCAGCTTGATGGTTTCGACGATGGCGAGGTGCCAGTCGGGGCCGCTGAGTACGCCAGTGATGATGTAGGCGATGTAGAAGACGCTGGCGATGAGGAAGACCTTTTCGACGCTCTTGTAGTCGCCTTTGACGACTAGAGCCCAGACGATGAGCGAGCAGATGGGGACGCTCACATATTTTGTGACGTGGAAGAGCTGCATGCTGCCGGCGATGCCGGAGAACTCGGTGACGACGTTGGTAAAGTTGACGGCGACGAGCAGGATCATGATGACGAAGGTGATGCGGAGGCCGAACTCTTCGCGGATGAGGTCGCTGAGCCCTTTGCCGGTGACGACGCCCATGCGGGCGCACATCTCCTGCACGACGATGAGGGCGAGAGTGATGGGGATCATCGTCCAGAGAAGGGTGTAGCCGAACTGGGCTCCGGCGGAGGAGTAGGTGAGGATGCCGCCGGCGTCATTGTCGACGTTGGCGGTGATGAAGCCGGGGCCGAGGACGGCGAAGACGAGGATGAGCCGGGTTCTCCATAGACGCCAGGGAGTCATTGCTTGTTTCCTTTTTTTCTGGTCGGGAGAACGCGTGGGCTCGCCTCTATCAGGCTAACTCATCTTTTAATTTTTAATGCGGCATAGGTCCTGAGAGGTTAGATGGTCATCAGAAGCTGGTCGCGTTCTGATTGAACCAGATTGTAGAGTTGGCGAGCGGGGTGCTCGAGGCTGGTGTCGTCGACGAGTTCGACGTTGGCTTGGATGTGCGCGGGATTTTTGGAGGAGAAGAGGACGATGCTGGTGGGGTTCATGACGAGGGAGGCCTTCAGCATCAGGTGAGCGAGGGCTTCGGAGTGGCTGAGGTCGGTGTTGGCGGATGCGGACCAGCGTCGGCACAGGGATGGGTTTTTGATGAGGGCGGTATGAAGGGCGCGGAAGTTGTTGGTGAGGGCGCGGTGGTGGATGCGGAAGGGTGCTGAGGGTGTGTCTTGGATTTGCGAGTCGAGAATGGACCATTCGTATTGCAGGGTGCGGCAGTAGGCGGGTCGCTGGGCTTGTAGGGCAGGGATTTTGTCGCTACTACTGCCGATGCCGAAGACGCCGATGGTTCCTCTTGTTACTTCGTCTTCGAGCAGGTGCAGGAGGGTGTCGTCGTGGAGGTCGGCGGCGGTGGCTTCGTGGAGGAGCCAGAGGTCAACGTGGTCGGTGCGAAGGGCGAGGAGACTGCGGTCGAGGGAGGCTTTGGCCTGGGCGGCGGTGAAGGTGGGTCGGTCCTGGTTGGGAGTTGGGTTGCGCGTAGCGGCGTTGGCTGCGTGGGCGAGGCTTTGCTTGAGGCTGGGAAGTTGTTTGAGGACGGGGCCGGCTACGATGCGGCCCAATTTGAGGATGGCTGATTTTTTTGGCGTGGCTATGCCGTATTTTGTGGTGACGGTGATTTGGCCGCGATGGTGCTGGAGGAATTCGCCGAGGCAGGTTTCGGCTTCGCCGTAGCCGTACATCGGAGCTACGTCGAAGTGGCGGATGCCGGCTTCGTAGGCGGTTTCGAGGAGCTTGAGCGAGTCGCGGCGGTTGGTTGCGCCCATGAGGCTTCCACAGCCGAAGCCGAGGCGGGTGGTTTGGCGGTTGGTGCCGGCTAAGGGGATCGTTTGCATGGTTCGGGTTTGAGTGTACTTGTGGAGTGGATGGCGAATACAACTGCACGAGCAAACGCAGATTCCTCCGCTTCGCTGCGGAATGACAACAAAAGAACAAGCAACGACAAGGGCAAAAGCAGAGGCAACGGCAAGGGCAAAAGCAGAGGCAACGGCAAAGGCAGAGGCAGAGGCAACGGCAAAGGCAGAGGCAGAGGCAAGAGCAAAAAAACTGCAGGGGTTCTTCCCCTTCGACAAGCTTAGGGCCAGAATGACAGGTGTTGGTGGCGGGATGACTGGGGTGGTTGCGTTAGCTGAGGTGGTCGCAGAGGCGGATGGCCAGGGCGAGGACGGTGTGGGTGGGGTTGGAGAAGCCGGAGCAGGGGAAGACGGCGCTCGAGCAGATGTAGGTGTTGGTTAGGCCGTAGAGGCGGAGGTTGGCGTCGACTACGCCGGTGGAGTCTGTTGGGGACATGCGCATGCCTCCCATGTGGTGGTTGCTGTCATCGCAGCGGGTGAGGAAGTTTGGGCTGCCGGACACGAGGTCTGGGTCGGGGATGATGGTGGCGATGCCGGCGAGGGAGCGTTGGGCGATGAGGACGTACTGACGGATTGTGTCCAGTTCCCCTTCCGAGATCTGCCAGTCGAAGCGGACGCGGAGGAGGCCGAGGGGATCGCGTTGGTCAGTCAGCGTGATGTTGCTGCGGGAGGTGGGCTCCTGTTCGCAGTGGATGCGGAGGAAGATGCGTACCTCGGGTGGGGCGTAGGCGCGGCGCTGGACTTTGTACCGCCAGACCTGGTGGAAGAGCATGGGCACGTGCTTTGCGGTGTGGGTGAGGTTGCCGCGCGTGACTTCGTTGAAGCGTCCGCGCATGAGGTTGCGGATGGTGTGCTTGGCCTGCATGCGGGCTTTGCCGGTGTCCTCGAAGCCCATGGTGGAGCCTACGCTGAGAGTTCCTAGCTGAGACTGGAGATGGGGTGGGAGGCGGAGCTTGGGGAGGTATTTGAAGCCGCGCGAGAAGATAGGGTCGAAGGTGTCGTGGAAGGTGGCGAGGTTGTGAGGGATGACCTGGGCGGCGTTGCAGTCGATGTGGTCCTGAAAGTGTTGGCCGAGGAGGCCGGAGCGGTTCCAGGGGAGGCCGCCGGGGCGGGGCTGGAGAAAGAAGCGTGAGCTTTCGATGCCTCCGAGCGCAAAGATGTAGCGCTGCGCACGGAAGATGGTCTCGACGCCGGTGAGGGTTCGGCAGCGGAGGCCGGTGGCGGTGCCGTCTTCGGTGAGGAGCTCGACGGCGTTGGCGTGGAGCCAGAGGTGGAGGTTGGGGTGGGTGGCGAGTGTCTTTTTGTGGAGGCGGGCGAAGTTTGGCTCGGGGCACCAGCGGGAGAGGTAGGCTTCGAGGTCGGCGAACTGGGTGAAGGGGAGTTTGAGGTTGCGCCAGACGGCGGCGTCGCTTCGCTCGACTTTGGCTAGGCCTTCGAGGTGGAGGGCTCGCTCATAGAACGGGGTGACTTCAGTCTTTGGAAAGGGCCACCCGCTTTCGGGTATGCCGGGGCGCTCGGTGAAATCCATGGCGTCTAGTTCGAGGATCTGGCCTCCCCAGCGGACGGTGGTTCCGCCTTTGACGCGGATGCGGCCGGTGTGGATGCCGCGATGTGGCAGGCCAGCGATTTCACTGTCGTAGAGGGCTTGCGAGGAGTCTTCGCGGATGGCTCCGCCGCCTTCGAGGAGCAGGACTTTTTTGCCCTTGCGGGCGAACTCTACGGCGAGCGTGATGCCGGCGGCTCCCGCACCGATGATGCAGATGTCTGCGGTGAGGTTTGCGGGCGGAATGTCGTGGAGGAGATCGTGAATCACTTTGGGTTGGAAGAGCCTTTGTCCTGCCGGACGGGCCGCCTGCGCGGCGCGCGGTCACTTCGTGACGTGTGTACTTTGTCTTGGGCAATGATCGTTTATGGAGCTTATTCTACTCACTTCCAGAAGATCGCTTGTTCCTGATGGACTGGATTCGCTCGAGGATGAGGCCTACTTGTTTGTCGTTGTGGTAGCCGTCGCGGGTGGCGCGGAGGTTGCCGGCGGTGGCGATGCGCTGGCGGGCGGCTTCGTCGGGGAGGTAGCGGCGAATTTTTTCGGCTAGTTCGTCGAAGGTGGAGAAGAAGACTGCCTCTTCGTCTTCCTTAAAGCGCTGCAGGTGGCCGGCGGAACGCTCGGCGAGGAGGAAGCCTCCGCAGCCGGCGATCTCGAAGCTCTTGTGAACGAACTCGTCCTGATTGGAGTGGGTGAGGAAGCTGAGATTGATGCGGGAGCGCCAGATGGCGTTGCGATAGTCGTCGCAGAAGAGCTCACCACTGCGGAAGGTGGCCTTGAAGGCGTCGGGGTCCATGGCGCGGACCCAGTGCGGCGGACTGCCGGAGACATCGACGGGAATTCCTTCGCGCCAGAGACGGCTGAGCGTTTTGCCGCGC
>DATMPD010000214.1:0-6081 GCA_035567955.1 Edaphobacter sp. | reverse complement strand
GCGGCCGGTGACGTTGGGTGGGGGGAGGAGGATGGTGAACTTTCGGGTTCCGTCCTGCGTACTTTCCGGGGTTGGAACGTCAAATAGACGCTCCTTGACCCAGTACTCGGCCCAGCGCTCTTCTATGACGGATGGATCGTATGCTTTCGGCAGGTCTTTTGTGAGTTCGGGGCTACTGGGTTTTTCGCTCATGGGTGCTTTAAGGGTAGCATTCACATGCCGTTGCGCGCTGTCCCCCGATGGAGTTCGGAGGAATGAGCCGCCCTACGGATCAATTCAAGTCGTACACTAGCCCACGAGGTTTCTTATGACCAGATTGCTCCTCGCCGTTGCACTTCTTCTTGCCTCCGCCCTTCCTGCGTTCGCCAAAGGCAGCGAGGACCGCGCCAGCGTTGGTAACGACATTACGATTGCCGAAGGGGAGACGGCGGGTGACGTTGCGTGTGTGTTTTGCTCCGTTCATGTTCATGGAGATGTGAGGGGAGACGTCGCGGTGCTGTTCGGGAGAATTGAGGTCGATCCGGGGCACACGATCTCGGGCGATCTGGCGGCGTTGGGCGCCGACCTGAAACTGGGTGAAGGGGCGACGGTGGGAGGCGACGTGGCGATTGCTGCCGGAGAGGCAAATCTGGCCCCGGACGCGATGATTCACGGCTCACGCACGGTGCTTTCCAACCGAATGTGGCTGTTGCTTCCGTTTGCTCCCCTGCTGATCCTCATCGGTGTGATCTGGCTGATCGTGTATCTTGTGCGGCGGAACCGGTATCAGTTTCCCGCGTATCCGCAGGGCCGCGGGTTTTAGATCGTCTGCTGATGCCAAATGTTGAAGAACCTGACGGAACCTGCCTGGGGAAATCCACGTATCCAGATCAGGAGTTCCGGGTCAGGAGCTCCAAATCTGGAGTTCCAAGTCAGGGGTTCCAGGTTAGCGGTTTGACTTTCAAAGGGGGACATTTTGCGGGCACGCGCTCTGAGTAGTTTCACTCTGCCGTTTCTGCTGGTCGCCGGAGCACTCGGCCAGTCCCCTGGGAGCCGCACGTATGTGGGGCAGGACATCTTCGTTGCCGCGGGCCAACAGATACATAACGCTACCTGCCTCTTCTGCTCGGTGCAGGTGGAGGGCGATCTGACCGGACACGCCTTCGTTCTCTTCGGGAGTTTGAATGTCAGCGGTCAGGTGCGCCAGAGCGCTACGGTGATTGTGGGCAATGCGGTTGTCGACTCGCAGGCCAGAATCGGCGGCGACACGGCGGTTCTAGGAGGCAATGTGGTCTATGAGACCGATGAATCTCTCGGCGGGAGTGCCTATGTGCTGGGTGGACACCTCTCGCATGTCGCGAAGGCCGGTGCCGAGCGCCGCGGACATCGGGTGACGGTGAGCCCGCTGTTTTTCGGGCTGCTGGCTGTCGTTGCGCTTCTTTTGTTGTCCCTTGTCCTTGCGCCGCGAGTTCGCCGCCGCGCGGCGGTTAACCAATCCATCTGACTGGAGAAACCGAAGAGTCTAGACAGCAGAAAAAAGGGGATGCAGCCGACGGCCGCATCCCCTTTTCGGTTTTCTGTGATTGCATTCTGCTAGAACGGATTCAACTTGGAGAGACCCTTCTTCTTCTTGTGCTTGCTGGAAGATTCGTCGCCCTTGTCGAACTCCGGCTTGGGATTCTTCTTTCCGTTGGCGTTCGGAGCCTGTGCTGCAGGCTGCGGTTTGGATGCGACGTCGTTGACCGCGTCCGGAGCCTCTGAAGGTTTTTCGGCCGCCGGGAGAGGCGTTGCGTTTTCGGGTCCGACGGCCTTGAGTCCACCGTTAGCGTCGGCCGGCTTTGCGGCTGCTCCGGTAGTAGCTCCAGGGGTGAGAATCTCTACACCCATACTATTTCCGCGGGCTGCAGGGGTGCTGGGAGTACTGCCCGCTTCGCTGGTTACGGCCGAGCCGCTAGGTGCGGCTGCGTTCGCCGAGGGCACATCCTGAAGCGCGAGCGGCGCTGCCGGCGGCGCAGGGGCTGCGGCCGTTGCCGGCGCGCCTGCATCCGGAGCGAGGGCAGTGCCACCTGCGGCGGGGGCGGCGGCACTCGCTGTTCCAGGGTTTATCGCTTCGTTGAAGTCGTTTGTGATCTTCTTGATGACATGCGGAGCAAGCGTTGGGGTCGGGTCAACCAGTGTCGGGTCACCGTCTCTGGCGGCCAACACCACGTCCGGTTTGTGCATGACCAGAAGCGTCGCCCGGTCCTGCAGACGGTACTGCCTGCGGCTGTTTTCCAGCGCAACACTTGCCGCGATCTGCTCAGGCGTCGGCGTTGGGATCGGCACGTTCATCGCATCCAGCCGGTCGCGCGCATCCTCTACGTGGGGAGCGGCGGAGTGCTCGAGAATGACCTTGGTGTACGCCGCAATCGCCGCGTCGTCATAGGTCTTTTCCAGCTTGGCCTTGGCTGCTTCAGGAAGCTTCATGGTCCGGACGAACTTCGCTTCGGTCTCGTAGGCGTCGCCGAGTCCGATCAGTACATCGTCCATATGGCTGTACTGTGGATAGGTGTCGACGACCGTCTGATAGCGGGCGATCGCCGCCGGATAGTTGTTGGAGTGCGTGGCGTAAAACGCGGCGATGGCCGACTCTCGCGTGGCCATGACCTCCTGCACCTCGCGCAGCCGCTGCTTGGCCTGCGGCACCAGGGTCGACTCGGGAAACTGCTGCAGCATGAGGCGGTACTCTTCCTGGGCGTGCGTGGCCTTGGCGTAGTCGCGGTCAGGCTTATCCATCTGACGGAAGTAGATGTCGCCGACACGCATCTGGGCCTCGGCGGCCTCGGGCGCATTGGGGAAGAAGGTGATGAAGTCCTTGTACTCCTGCTCGGCCTGAGTGAGGGCTGCGGTGCCGCCCTCTTTGTACCAGCTGTCGGCGATGGCCAGCTTGGCCTTCATCTGATACTGCGAGTCGGGATAGGTGTTGAGCAGGGTCTGCAGGTCGAGGCGTGCGACATCGAAGTGGCCGCGCTTGGTGGCATCGAGCGCTTTGTCGTAGAGCACCTTGTCAGGGAGGCCGGCATCAACCGGAGCAATCTTCTTCTCCTTGGCCATCTCCTTCTTGGTGTCTT
The DNA here is from genome assembly GCA_035567955.1 of Edaphobacter sp. Lineage (GTDB taxonomy): Bacteria > Acidobacteriota > Terriglobia > Terriglobales > Acidobacteriaceae > Edaphobacter. The sequence goes on along the minus strand of DATMPD010000214.1, from coordinate 2,992 downwards.
TGGACTGAACAACCTTCTCGCCCTTCTTATTCGGAGACGCGGAGAGGGTTACGCTCTGCTGCTGTTTCCCGTTGGCGTCGGTTGTGGTTTGTGACGAACCGGTCACCTGGGCCATTGCACCCAGGGAAGAGACCATCAGACTGGCGATCGCGAGGCCAGCCAAGGAGGCGGCCCTAACAGTTGGAAAAAAGGAACGCTTGTTCATCCGCTATAGATCCCATCCGCCTCGCGTCCAGATCATGTCCGGGGTCATGTCCGGGTCATGTTCACGACGCTCAGGCTGTGCCTTCCATTCTAAACTTCCCGTCCGATTTGTGCCGGGGAAGCGGCTCGCGCCAGCTTCAGGAATTCCCGGGCGTTTTCTTCGGTTTTGCCGGGGGCGAAGATCGCCGACCCGGCCACTAACATGTCCGCTCCTGCTTCGACCACCAGAGCGACCGTATCGTGAGCAACGCCGCCGTCGACCTCGATGCGAAAGTTGAGGCCCATCTCCTCGCGCAACTCAGCCAGATGGGCGATTTTGTCGAGGGCGAGGGGGAGAAACTCCTGGCCGCCGAAGCCGGGATTGACGCTCATAACGAGCACATGATGCACCATGGGAAGGACTTCGACGAGGGTCTCTACCGGCGTGGCGGGGTTGATGACGACGGCGGGCTGCATTCCGTGGTGCGCGATCTGCTGGAGGGTGCGGTGCAGGTGGCGGCAGACTTCCTGGTGAACGCTCATCATATCGGCGCCGGCCTCGGCGAAGGCTTCGATGAAGTCATCGGGATTTTCGACCATCATGTGGCAGTCGAGTGGGAGTTTCGTGACCGTGCGGAGGGCTTTGACCATGGGCGGCCCGAAGGTGATGTTGGGGACAAAGTGGCCGTCCATGACGTCGACGTGGACGATGGTGCCCCCACCGCGCTCGGCCGCCGAGACTTCGTCGGCCAGATGGGCGAAATCGGAGGCGAGGATGGAGAATGCCAGTTCGATCACTTGCGGTCTGCTCCTGAGTGCAAGTCTATCAGTGGGGGTGGACGTGTGTAGTGGCTGGCTTCGACGTGAATAGCCTCGATTGGGTCGTTTCGTTTGCTTGTCTATTTGCAGTGGATGAGTCTGAGCGTCGATGTAGTTGGTGAAAACCCCGTTTTCCGGGTGTTATGATTCTGGTGTCTCTAGCAAGTCAAGGAACTTGGCCACCAAGCAGCCATGGTTTTGCCAAAGTTTCAGACAGCCTTGCACTCATGACATATTCCGGCCCGAATGAATTTAGGGTCTTCGCCCATGGCGAGGACTTTGATGTTGACGCCTACCTCCGGACTTCAACCCTGCATCCAGACCGAGTCTGGCGCCGTCGAAGCGGTGGAATTCAAACCAACGGTGTCGTTTTCGACCTTGGAGATGGCCGTTCTATTGGCATCTTTGATCAGCAAAGAATTGCGGTCAAATTCCTGAAGGAGCACAGGGACGCATTGCGGACGTTAGCTCATTACGCAGGCGTTGAAACTTTCATTCTTGGACTTCAACGTGTCTGCAAGGTAGCAGAACCTCATGATGGATTTTGTTTATCTCCCTCGCAAGAACTTCTGTGGCACACGCTCGATATAGGGGTGCAGCTCGTCTTTTATGGGTCGTTCGACCGAACCAAAGAGGCTTCGCCAATCGCGACCCAGGGCAGTTGATCGAATCGGACGTCGAAGTCGGAGGGCCGATTAGCAAAGAAAGGGGAGCTTTGAAGCGCCTGGAAAGTCACCTTATCGGCAACTAGGATTACCTTTCTGACTGACCGACTAACGATTCTTCGGCACGACAGGCACCGTTCTTTCGACGTCGGGGCGGCCTTCGTGGAGGATCTTTGTCTTCGCTGTTTTGGCGGCTGCGCGCTGGGTTTCGGCCATGGGTTGTGGTTCGCCGAGAACCATGCGTGCGGCTCCTCGTAGAATTTTGCGGATGGGCCATGTGCCGTCTTCGTTTGTAAAGAAGATCTCGCCGATGCGTTGTTTCTCGGGACGGTAGTACCAGCGGCGCAGCAGGGAGAGATGGTCGCTCAGAAGGGCTAGGTCGCTGGGCTTGCCTGCTTTCTCTTCGAGTGCGGCCAGGGCGTGGGCCGCGCGTTCTTCCGGGGAATTCGTGGGGCTGCCTGCGGCCGGTTCGCCTTCGAGCCGGACGGCCTGGAGCATCAGAGGCTGGGCGAAGAGAGAGCTGCCGACGCTGGTCTGCTCGCGTACGGCGCGGACGCCGAGGGTGGAGAGGCGCTCGGGGCCGACGAGGCAGCCGCCTTCGAGCAGGAAGAGCGCTGCTTCTTCTTTGTGGTCTTCGCCAGGCGCGGCGGACTGCACGATGATGGCGCGCAGTTGGGGCACTGGGCGAACGATCCAGTCGGCGAGTGCCTGCACGGCTTTTACTTTTTGCCATTGGGCGTGCAGGGCGGCGGCTTTTTCGAACTGCATGCCGGAGGATGCCTCTTCGCGTTCGAGGCCGATCGCGATGATCATGCTCTCGCCGCTGGTGTCGAAGAATTTTTTTACGGCAGCGGCTTCGGCGGCGTACTGCTCGGGCGTGCAGGCTTGTTTGCAGGGCGCAATGCACTTGTTCATCTCGCCGTAAACGCAGCCGGGATGCTCGGGGTAGGGAGCGAGTTCTTCGTGGCAGCGGCGGAGTTTGAAGAGGTCGAGGACGGCGTCGCAGTACCGCTCGGCTGCGAGGCGGGAGGGGAAGGGGCCGTACATCTGCGCGAGGCCGCGCTTCGAGAGCTTGTTGGTGGAGTAGACGCGGGGGAAGGCGTTCTCCATCGTCATGCGGAGGAAGTAGGGGGTGTGGAGCTTGAGGCGGCGGCGGGCTTCGGTGTATCCGAAGTGCGTGGCGGTGGCTTGATAGAGGACGAGGGATGATTCGAAGGTTGAGCCGGTGACGCAGAACTCGATGCGCGCTACTTTTTCGCGGAGGTTGAGGCGCTTGGATTGCGACTCGGGTGGGTCGAGGAGACGCCGCATGCGACGGCGCAGGT
>DATMPD010000213.1:0-6080 GCA_035567955.1 Edaphobacter sp. | reverse complement strand
TGGTCGATCGAATGCGACGAATGAGAAAATCGGTCAGGGAACGCAACATCTATTGGTGGGCGGGGACCCTGATCGGCGAGCTCTGCGAACTTCGACTGAGACAGAGGCGTACGAAGATCTCTGTGATCAACAGAGCGTAGGTGCGGAGAGATAGATTGCAGGATATTGAAACCAGCGCTGTGCTCACAGCTTTTTTGCAACAGATCCAGGCCGCGCCGGAGTCCGTGCTGTTGTTGGATTACGACGGCACATTAGCTCCCTTTCACGTGGATCGCAGCCTCGCCTACCCGTACCGTGGAGTCGTTTCCCTTCTCGACGGCATCGTACGGTGCGGCAAGACCAGAGTCGTTATCGTGTCGGGAAGGCCGATCGCGGAACTGCGGGCTCTGCTCACTCCAATGAGTGATCTTGAGATGTGGGGATCGCATGGCCTCGAGCGTCAGCTGAGCGATGGGACCTACAGTCGCGTCGAGGTCAGCGAGGAAGACGCAGCCTCCCTGAGAGAGGCCGAGGAGTGGGTCGTTGCCGCAGGGCTGTTACCCTGCGCTGAGATCAAGTTCGGTGGTATCGCGATTCATTGGCGTGGAATGTCTCCTGCAGAGGCGAGGCGAATTCAGGCTTTGACTCAGGATGGCTGGACACCGCTGGCCGAAAGATCGGGACTCAAGTTACTGCGATTTGAAGCTGGACTGGAACTTCGTGTCGCGCATCCGGACAAGGGCGACGCCGTAAGAACCATAGTTGCGGCGCTCGATGCTAAGGTGCCGATTGCTTTTTTGGGCGACGACCTTACCGACGAAGATGCATTCCAGGCTCTAAAAGAACGTGGCCTTACCGTCCTTGTGCGGGCCGACTATCGTGAGACCATGGCCGAAGCCTGGCTCAGGCCTCCGGAGGAGTTGCTTGGCTTTCTTGAACGATGGCGAAGTAACGGTTAACTTGCATCGCGCAAACAGCGGAGAACAGCTGATCGAAGACGACAAGCGAAGACAGCAGGACCAGCCGCAACCCGCTACCCTCCCCGCCCTCCAGGCCGCTGAAGACCATCCGAGCCCATCGAGCCCTTGCAATTCCCACACCCCCGTTGTAGCCTTATCTCCAGCATGTCGAGCCGCAACTCATTTACGTTCTTTACCCTCTGCTATTGGCGCCACCCAGCGGCCAGCGGAGTCCTCGCATGCATCTCTGAAACCACCTAGACACTTCAGAGTCTTCGAACTTCCCGAGCCGCAGCCCAAAAAGGTTGCGGCTCTTTCATTTTCCCGCACCACACGCAAGGAGAGGCCATGACGTCCACCCAGCCCGAAGCCCAAACGGAAGCCAAATCCCAGTCCAAAACCGAGACCATGCAAAACCGCGAGCCCGGCCCCGCCCCCATCTCCGCACACCTGCGCCGCCTCGTCCTCACCGGCTTCATGGGAGCAGGCAAGTCCACCACCGGCCGCCTCCTCGCCGACCGCCTCAACTGGACCTTCCTTGACCTCGACGCCCACCTCGAATCCCGCACCGGAGCCACCATCGCCCAGCTCTTCGAGCGCCACGGCGAGGCCCACTTCCGCCGCCTCGAGTCCTCAGCTCTCGCCTCCGCCCTCGGCCAGAACCACACCGTCCTCGCCCTCGGCGGCGGCACCCCCGAAGAGCTCACCAACCGCCTCCTCCTCGAACAAACGCCCGCCACCTTCACCATCTTCCTCGACGCCCCCTTCCCCACCCTCTTCGACCGCTGTATGTTGCAGGAGATAGCTCGCCCCGTCCTCGCGGATCCCACCGCCGCCCAGCTTCGTTTCCAAAAACGCCATCCCCTCTACCGCCGCCTCGCCAACCTGACCATTGCCACCGCTGACCTGACCGCCGACCAAACCGTGGAGGCCATCCTCAAAGCCGGCTTCTGACAAAGCCCCACCAAACTGAGAACTGAGAACGGACAACCGACTACTGCCCCATCTGACTCAAACTCCGCACTCCCGCACCCGAACCGCGGAAGAGCAAACTATTTGCATCCAACAGTCAACACCGAAGCCGATATCCGAAGGAGGCCCCAGCTGACCAGCGCCGCGACCGAAAACCTCACTCCCTACGAAAAGAGATCCCGCGCTGAAGTCCGCGGCCACATCCTCTTCGGTATCGCGGTCCTGCTTCTTCTCGCCCTCGCCTGGACCCTCAAGAAAGAGCTTTTGATCCTCTACGTCAGTGCCCTCTTTGCTGTCGTTCTCATGCCCGCCGTCACTCGCATCACGAAGCTCAATATCCGCGGCTACCATCCATCGCGCGCCGTAGCCATCATCTTTTTGATCGTCTGCGTTGCCGGCATTCTCGCGCTCTTCTTCACCACCGGCCTCCCTCCTGTCCTGCGCGACCTCCGCGAGTTCTCCGACGAGCTGCCTCAGCGCATTCCCGGCATCGTCGCCAAGCTCAAAAGAATTCCCTTCGCTAACAGGTTCGGCGTTGACGCCGTAGCCCAGCGCACCATCGGCGCTCTCGACGCCACCGCCAGCTATCTCTTCACCTCGCTTCCTCTCTGGCTCTCGCACCTCTTCGACATCCTCACCGCCACCTTCCTCTGCATCTATTTCATGCTCGAAGGCGAACACGCCTACCGCTTCTTCCTCTCCCTCTTCCCCACGGACCAACGCAACCGCCTCGACCAGACCCTCAAACGAGCCGAGCGCAAGATCAGCAAATGGCTTGTCGGCCAGGGCACCCTCATGCTCATCCTCGGAGTCTCGAGCACCATCGTCTTCGGCCTCCTCCACGTCCGTTACTTCGTTCTGCTCGGCTTTCTCATGGGCCTCTTCAACATCATCCCCATCGCCGGCGGCGCCATCACCATCGCGCTCGCCGCGCTCGTCGCCGCACTCGACTCCTGGACCAAGATGGCCGGCGTCATCCTCTTCTACGTGATCTATGTCAACATCGAAAACGCCATCCTCACCCCGCGCATCATGCGTTCCAGCGTCAACCTCATGGGCCTCACCGTCCTCGTCGCCCTCCTCCTCGGAACCGCCCTGGCTGGCATCGTCGGAGCCTTGGTTTCCGTCCCTACCGCCGCCCTCATCACCGTCCTGCTCGAGGAGTACGCCGTCCAGAAAAACTGAATAACCCGTCCAACAGCTTTGCCATGCGGCCTCCCACAGCCCACGGGTTCAAATACTCCGCTCGCAGCCGCATAGCCACGTACGTCAGCGCTTACGAAAGATCCATTGCAAAACTTATTGAAATTTCGTCTCTTTTAATCTTCCTGAAACTACTTCCACCTTGCTATGCTCATCCCAGTGTCCGACCTCAAGTTCGCTCAACCCGCTCGACGCAACCTGCTGGCACCGGTACTCCTGGCGTTCCTCATTCTCGGCATCGTTCTCGCCCTCCTGCTCCGCTTCACTCCGCACAGAACCGCCGACCTCACCATCGTCCGCACCGCCATCTACCCTACCCACACCGTCTTCAAATCCGACTCCATCATCGTCGCCAACCAGCACGCCGAGGACGCTCTCTACGTCCTCACCACACTCCGCATCGACGACCGCCTCCACCTCCCGCTCTTCCTCAAGGACTTCACCGCCACCCTCACCACCGCAGAGGGCGAAGAGATTACTACCAGCGCCGTCGAAAAGCTCGATCTCGAAAACGTCTACACCTCTTTCCCCGCTCTCAAGTCCCTCGCCTCCGAACCTCTCCTTCGCGACACCATGATCAGCCCCGGCCAGTCCGCCGAAGGCATGATCCTCCTCCACTTCCCCATCACCAAAGAGGTCTGGGACCATCGCCGCACCGCCGTCCTCAATATCGACCTCTACCATCAAGGCGAGCAGCAGGTTCTCATCGGCCGCGGCAGCGAAGTCATCCCCAACGCCGCATCCACGCCCGCCCCAGCCTCCTCCCCCGCCAACAACTAGAGCGGTTCAATACGGATGTACACAATTCTTTGTGTTTGAATCCGCCATCTTTCACAGAGTGAAGGACCCCCGTATTTTGTCTTTTTGTTTTTCTCTCAAGGGCAAGAACACATACTTTGATTCGGCTCTAAACTTAAAGGCATGACCCGTCGCCGCTTCATCGCTGACACCTGGACCGCCACCACCGCCAGCCTCACCGGCGATCAGGCCATCCATCTAGCCCGCGTCCTCCGAGCCGAACCCGGCCAGATCTACGATATCGTCTCCAACGGCTTCCTTCACCGCGCCGAGATCATCAACGTAAGCGAGACGCAAGTCGACTTCATCCTCCACGAAGAGATCTCCTCCGACGCCGCCGTCCCTCTCCATCTCCTCCTCGCCATCTTCAAGTTCGATCACATGGAGTGGGCCATCGAAAAGGCGACCGAACTGGGCGTCAGTCGGATCACTCCCATCCTCGCCCGCCGGACCGAAAAGCATCTGGCCCAGGCCGCCCTGAAGCGTTCCGAACGCTGGCGCCGCATCGTCCTGGAAGCATCCAAGCAATCCCGCCGCACCACCATCCCCGAAGTCCCCGACCCCATCGCTCTCAGGTTGGCTCTGGAACAGGAAAAGAGCCCCATCCGCATCCTCCTCAGCGAAACCGAACAAGCTCTCACCCTCCCCAACGCCCTCAAAAACTCCCAATCGGGCAAATCCGATCAAGAGATCTCTCAACCCGACACAACGGCTCGGGTGCCCCATCTTTCGCAGGCTCACCGCGAACCGGAGGTTCCAACGAGCGCTTTTGCTCGCCGGGGTGGAGATGGGTGGGATGTAGAACGTCAAACAGCCGGGTGCCCGACACCCGACGCCTCGGAGCTGAGGTATCCCATCACCCACGCCGTAGCCATAGGCCCCGAAGGTGGCTGGACTCCCGAAGAAATCTTCCTCTTCACCCAATACCAATGGCAACCGGTAACGCTCGGCCCCCGCATCCTCCGCGCCGAAACCGCCGCCATCGCTGCGATTGCCATCGTTGGCTCTCACCTCGCTTGAAGAAGCTGTTGAGGAATCGTTCTTCTGAGGGGCGTGACTTTAGTCGGCCCCCTCCTCCACATCCTTGTCTCCAAAACTCTGCACTTAAACAGACTCTTCAGCTTCCGGGGAACTCCTTCTTATCGTGGGCCGCTCTTATTGTGGGCCGCTCGTTAAAAGAGAAAGGCGCACTTTGTGGGTGCGCCTTTGTTGATTCGGATTGTGGGGTTTAGGCTTCGGCGTTGGGATCGCCGGCTTCGCCTTCGCCGCGCTCTTCCATCTGTTTGGCTAACTCTTCGCGCTTCTTGGTGCGGGCTTCGGCGCGCTTCTGAGCCTTCTCGTTAAGCTCATGCTCGGCTCCGAGGAGTTCGATGTAGGCCATCTCGGCTGCGTCACCTTTGCGGGCTCCCAAGCGCGTGATGCGAAGGTAGCCACCATTTCTTGCGCCGTAACGCGGGGCCACGACGGCGAAGAGACGGTCCACCGACTCCGGCGTCATGAGATAGGACGCGGCCTGACGGCGGGCGTGGACGGTGCCCTGCTTGCCGAGGGTGATCATCTTCTCAATGAGAGGGCGGGTGGCCTTGCACTTGGTGATGGTGGTCTCGACCCGGTCCATGAGAATGACGGAGGTGACGAGGTTGCGCAGCATGGCGCGGCGATGGCTGGTGTTGCGGCCTAGTTTGTATCCTGCATTGCGGTGACGCATGGTGTGATCTCCTTCGACTGGGCTTCTGCCGTGAGTCGGTACTGCTTGGAATGTGCGCTCGGCCAGGGGCTCTGTGCGGTGGTGCGCGCCTCGGATTGTTTCGAGAGGCTCATTGCTACGCGGCTTGCGCCGTTCTTACAAGCAAACAGGCGGCGGATAGGACTCCGCCGCCCGGTTTGGGTTAGAAGTTTTCTGTCTCAGCCGGGAGTTCGAGGTCTTCGTCTTCATCCTCGTCCTCATCGTCGTCGTCGAAGTTGCCGAAGCTGGCGGCGAGGGTGGCTGCGGGCAGGACGGAGGTGGGTCCGGGCTGCGGGTTGCCATTCTCGTCGATCTTCATGCCGAGAGACAGGCCCATCTGGGCGAGGATCTCTTTGATCTCATTCAGGGACTTGCGGCCGAAGTTCTTGGTCTTGAGCATCTCGGCTTCGGTCTTCTGGATGAGCTCGCCGATGGTGGCGATG
>DATMPD010000212.1:0-4323 GCA_035567955.1 Edaphobacter sp. | reverse complement strand
GAGGTGATGGTGAAGGATGGAACGATGCTGTTTCGTGGGCGGGTGCTGGATGTCAGCGTGGGTGGATGCTATATCGAGACGGAGGCGAAGCTGAAGCTGGCTCCGGGCACGCCGGTGGAGATGGTATTTCGGGTGAACGATAGTGTGTTTCGTTGTGATGCGATCAGCAGGATGGTGAGGGCCAGGGGTGCCGGTTTTCTGTTTGCGAATCAGGAGGCAAGGATGCAGCGGGAGCTGGAGAGGCTGATACAGGACCTCGATGGGGGAGAGCAGCCGTTATAGGTTATGTAGTCTTGCGGGCGTAGTAGAAGTCGTAGACGATGGTCCATGTCTTGCCGCCGTCGGTTGACTGCTCCTGAAGCTGCCGGACGTGATCCGGATCTACGTTGAAGACAGTGAAGCGTTGCTGAACCGGTTCGCCTTTTGGGGCCGGGGTTGTGACCGGTGAAACGCAGCGCGCCATCCTGATAGACGCCTTCGTCATACTCCTGCCGGCTGCCTGAGGCGTCGACCCAAAACTGCTTCCACGTTTTATTCCAGGCGTCGTAGTTGTTGAAGCTCTGGCCTGTGCCGCCTCCAGCGCCGGTCCAGCTTTCGAGGATGACGCAGTCATTGAGGATGCGCTTGATTGAGCTGTCGCCGACCTTGGGGCCATTTTTTGTGGTGACGGTCCATTCCCCTACCCAGAAGTCGAAGGCCCGGTGCGGAGCGTCGGCGCAGGGGTGGAGAATGAGGTCGTCCTGCGCGAGGATGGCCTTGAAGCGGGGAGTGGAGCGTACGGGATCGAAGACTTTGTCGTCGAGTTTGGGGCCGAGCGCGACTCCGTTCGTCATGGCGAGTTCAAGCTGGGCGAGGGCCGCTTCGTCGTTTTGCAGTGTCATATAGGAGCGAGCGCGACGGTAGGTGAGGAGGGCCGGTGGTACGCCGTTCTTTTCTGCCCGATCGTAATCGGCAAGGGCGGTGCGGTCGTCGTGGGCGAGGTCGGCGACATTACCGCGTTTGATCCATGCGGCAGCGCTTGCGGGATGTTCTTTGAGGTAGCTTTCGAGGGTTGCAGTAGCGGCTGTGAGGTCGTCTGCGTCGATCTGCTTTTGCGCTAGATCGAGTTCGGCGGTTTGGGCTGAAAGGACGTGGCCCAGCGCGAGGATGGCCGTGATCGCCGCGAAGTTGATTCTGCAGGTAGGCTTTCTGAACATCTTCCCCTCCTGCTATTTCTGATTTACCAACGTCAAGCTCGTATCAAGAAGAGAAGAGTAGACGTTATGCAGGGCGGGGCGAATGAAATTGTGACCAGTTGCTATGTGGTGTGATCGACGACGATCTTCCAGCCGTTGTCTGTGTTCTCGAAGACGAGGGAGAAGAGGCCTTCAGAGTTGCCGCCCTCTTTTTTGCCTCGTTCGAGGCGATATTTTCCGGTGACCACGGCGAAGTTCTCGTCGAGCGGATGCACTTCAAGGTCGGAGAAGCTGAGAGTCCCCATGGCGGCTCTGTTCGGGTAGTCGTGTTTGTACTCGTCGAGCAGGCCGGCGAAGCCGCGGAAGATCTGGTGGGTGATGAACAGGGTGTCGGGCGAGTCTTTGAACCCGTTGACGTAGCCGGCGAGGTCGCCTTTGTTCCAGGCATTCTCCTGGGCGAGGAGGACCTTGATAATGTTGAGCTCCTGGCGCGATGCGGTGTGGAGAGGATCCTGTTGCGCGAGCAGAAGGGCGGTGGGCAGAAAGAGGGCGAGGCTCAGTGCGGCGTGACGAAGGGAGAAGCGAAACGGCATAAGGGGTCTCAGGGGGAGAGCTGGTTTGTTTGGCGGTACGGTGGAGAGCTGTCTCATAGAACGTGTAGTAGGTCTGGTCGGATTGATAGTAGCCGATCAGCGTGCTTGTGGTAAGAGATTATGAAGAGTCGCGCGGGCGAAACATAGCTGCAAAAGGGCTTACAAAGGACTAGTAAAAGAACTAGGGATGGTCGCGGGGAGGGTACTCCTGGCGGGGTTTTATGCCGGCGGTAGGGGTAATCCAGATGACGGTGACGAAGGCGACGAGGCCCAGTGCCATCTTCGGATACTGGAAGGCGAGCGGGATTGCTACGACGTAGACGAACAGCGAAAGATAGTTCTTGCGCTCAACGGCGGTGTCCTCTGCCTCGAGTTTGCCTGCGTGGCGCAGGCGGCGGCCTATTGCGAGGCGCAGGAGGAGGAAGCTGAAGCCGGTCAGAATCATGGAAGCGATATAGATGGCAACCGAGAAGGAGTCCATCTTCTTTTCGAGAACATAGGAGGTAAAGAAGGGAAGGAGCGAGAGGCAGAAGAGGAAGCCGAGGTTGGCGTAGAGGATGAGCTCGTCGGCCTCATCGGTGCGGTGGACGAGGTGGTGGTGATTGACCCAATAGATCGCAGTGAAAGCAAATGAGATGAGATAGAGGCAGAGGGTGGGGAGAACGGCGCGAAGGCCGGCGAGGCCGTCCTGGTGGGGAACTTTGAGCTCGAGCACCATGATGGTGATGATGACGGCGATGACTCCGTCGGAGAACGCTTCTAGGCGAGCTGGAGTGGCGACGTGATGGGCCATGGGTGTTTGTTACCGGTCTGTCGTTCGTCTTGGCAGAAGCATACAACGGCGATTGTGCGAGGGAGGGATCGAAGGTGCACTAGAATCATGGTATGGCAACAACTTCCACTGAACCGGGGACGCGTTTGGATGCGATGAAGGTTGTGCATGCGGTTTGTTCGCATGACTGTCCGGACTCGTGCGGGGTGTTGGTGACGGTGGACGAGGCCACGGGCCGGGCGGTGAAGATGCAGGGCGATCCGTCGCATCCGGTGACGCGGGGGTTTTTGTGTGGGAAGGTGGCGAAGTATCTGGACCGGGTGTATTCGCCGGACAGGCTGCTGTATCCGATGCGGCGGCGGGCGGGTGTGCCGAAGGGGCCGCTGGCACAGGGGCACGAGGTCGAAGCGTTTGACCGGATCTCCTGGGACGAGGCACTGGATGAGGTTGCGGAGAGGCTCAAGAAGATCGCGGCGGAGTTTGGGCCGGAGAGCGTGCTGCCGTACAGCTATGCCGGGACGATTGGGAAGCTGGGATACGGGTCGATGGACCGGCGGTTTTTTCACCGGCTGGGCGCCTCGCAGCTGGACCGAACGATCTGTTCGACCGCGGGCGGGGCGGCGCTACTTAGCGTGTATGGGGTGAAGCTGGGGACGCCGCCACAGGACTTTGCCCATGCTGGACTGATCATTGCCTGGGGCGCGAACGTGCATGGGAACAACGTGCACCTTTGGCCGTTCATCGAGGAGGCCCGCCGGAACGGGGCGAAGCTGGTGGTGATTGATCCTTACCGGACGCGCACGGCGGCGCTGGCCGACGAGCATCTGGCGATCAATCCCGGGACCGATGCGGCGCTGGCGCTTGGGATGATGCATGTGATTCTCAACATGGGGCTGGAGGATCGGGAGTACATTGCGCGGTGTACGACGGGGTTTGATGAGTTGAAGGCGCATGCGCTCGGGTCGAAGTATTCGGTGGAGAAGGTCGCGGCAGCTACGGGGATCTCTTCTGAGACGATTGTGCGGCTGGCGCGGGCCTATGCGACGGCAGGGCGCGAAGATACAAAGGGTCCGGCGGTGATCCGGTTGAACTATGGCATTCAGCGGAGTGAGAACGGCGGCACCGCGGCGCGGGCGGTTTGCATGCTGCCGCTGTTGACTGGGGCGTGGAACTACAAGGGCGGCGGGTTGCAGCTCTCTACTTCGGGGTCGTTTCCGTTCAACGACGGGGCGCTGCAGATGCCGGAGCTGATGCGGGCGAGTCCTCTGGGACGGGCGGCGCGGGTGGTGAATATGAGTCTGCTGGGGCAGGCACTGACTTCGCTGGGCAGTAAGGCTGGCGACGGGCAGCCGGTCAAGGCGCTGTTTGTCTATAACTCCAATCCGGCGGCGATCGCTCCGAACCAGAACGATGTGTTGCGCGGGATGCGGCGGGAGGATCTGTTTACTGTGGTGCACGAACAGTTCTTTACCGATACGGCGGACTATGCGGATGTGCTGCTGCCGGCGCCGACGTTTCTCGAGGTGAAGGATGTGCAGGGGGCTTATGGGCATCTGTTCACGCAGGTGAGCGAGCGGGCGATTGCGCCGTTGGGCGAGGCGAAGAGTAACGTCGCGCTGTTTGGCGAATTGGGGCGGCGGATGGGATTTGAAGAGGCCTGCTTTGACGATCGCGAGGATGCGCTGATCGATCAGGCGCTCGCGACGAACGATCCCTGGTTTGATGGAATCACGCGGGAGCGGCTGGAGCGCGAGGGGCATGTGCCGTTGCAGCTGCCGGTGAA
>DATMPD010000211.1:0-6330 GCA_035567955.1 Edaphobacter sp. | reverse complement strand
GAGCTGTAGGGGTCGTAGAAGCCGGAGTCGAGCAGGAAGTCGGAGAGGGCCTGCATGAGGTCTTCGAGGCCGAAGGAGGAGGAGAGGTCGCCGGTGAATTTTGTGTAGCGGACGCGCTTCATATAACTCCTTAATTCATTCTAGACCTGCGTGGAACTAGTGGACCCAGCGGGTGTTGATTACAGTGAGTTTCGGGCAGCCGGCTTTGGCGGCGAGTTGCGCGTCGGTGAGAGCGGTGGCGTGGGACTTTTGTTTCATTTCGGCCTGGAAGCGCTTGATGTCGTCGAAACGGAATACCTGGCAGCCGCGCATGAAGTCGACGACATCGCCGGTAGTGCGGTAGATGGAGTACATGCGGACGAGGTGGCCCTTGCGGTAGAGGCCGATGGAGTCGAAGCCGTCGTCGTCGACGGGTTGCATGATGTCGAGGGTGTAGTCGGGATTGCCGAGGGGCCAGCCTTCGTCGTGGGCGAGGATGGTGGCTATGTCGTTGAGTTGGGTGACAGGGAGGTGCGGAGACGAATTGGCGGGCGGTGTGGCGAGCGCAAAGAGGACGATTGTGGCGGTCAGGAACATGATGGATTGGGGAGATGAACCGCAGATTCCTCCGCTTCGCTGCGGAATGACAAAAAAATATTAGACGGCGATAGCCTGGCGGCGGAGGTTCCTGGCTTAGTTGAAGCCGCGGCGGGTGCGGTTTTTGGCGTAGTCGTCGCGCTCGGTCTCGCGTTCGCGCATCTTTTCGGCGTAGCGGCTGGCTTCGTCGGTGCGGGTTTTCTTTTCGGCGGCAGAGAAGATGCGCTCTTCGGCGCGGCTTAAGCGCTTGTGGGCGTACATGCCTTCGAGGAGAAACTCGGCGGCGCTTACGGCTGTTTCAGGTTTTGATTTTGTATCGATGTCGAGGGGGGAGAGTTTTTCGAAGAGCCCCTGGATTTGCTGGAGCTCTTCGAGGGAGCCGGCTGCGGGTTGGGCGTCGTTGAGTTGCACGGTGCCGCCGAGGTTGAACCACTGCTCGATCTGCTGGGTATCGGTGCCGGTGAAGTATTGGTCGAAGACGCTGGCTACGCTGGCGCGGATGATCTCGCGGATGACGGTGTCGGCGCCGCGCATCTCGCCTTCGTATTCGAGCTCGATCTTGCCGCTGATGCCAGGGAGAGCAGTGTAGATGTCGCCGACTCTTGGGACCACCAGGGTTTCGCCGTGCAATAACGCTCGGCGTTCGGCGTTGGAGATGACGAGTTCCATGGTGCTGATGGGGAGGCGCTGGGAGACGCCGCTGCGCTTGTCGACTTTTTTGTCTTCGCGGGCGCAGAAGGCGATCTGCTCGACGATCTGGCGGATGTATTGGGGGATTTCGATGTTGTCGGATGCCGGACGGCCATTTTTGTCGTGGGCGCGTTTGGTCCAGGCTTCCTGTGCTGTGATGGCGATGCCCTCTTCGATGCTTTCGGGGTAGTGGGTGCGGATCTCGCTGCCGATGCGGTCTTTGAGTGGGGTGACGATCTTGCCGCGGGCGGTGTAGTCCTCGGGGTTGGCGGAGAAGACGATGGCGACGTCGAGGGGGAGGCGGACGGGATAGCCCTTAATCTGCACGTCGCCTTCCTGCATGATGTTGAAAAGGGCGACCTGGATCTTGCCGGCGAGGTCGGGGATTTCGTTGATGGCGAAGATGCCGCGGTTGGCGCGGGGGAGCAGCCCGTAGTGCATGGTGAGCTCGGAGCCGAGATCCTGATTGCTTCGGGCGGCTTTGATGGGGTCGACGTCGCCGACCAGGTCGGCTACTGTCACGTCGGGTGTGGCTAGTTTTTCTACGAAGCGGTCATTTGGTGTAAGCCACGCTATGGGCGTGTCTTCTCCGAGGCGGGCGATCAGGTCGCGGCTGTATTTGGAGATGGGGGCGTAGGGATTATCGCGAACCTCGGAGCCGGCGACGTAGGGGAGGGCGGGATCGAGGAGCGTGGTGAGGGCGCGCAGGATGCGGGACTTGGCCTGGCCGCGCAAGCCGAGGAGGATGAAGTTATGCCGCGAGAGGACAGCGTTGACGAGCTGCGGGATGACGGTGTCTTCGTAGCCGACGATGCCGGGGAAGAGCGGAGCTGGATTTTCCTTGCTGCGAGGGCCGGTCTTCGCGGACTCGCGGAGTCTGGCTATGAGGTTTTCGCGGAGTTCGTCCTTGACGCTGCGGGCGAGGCGGGCTGGAGTGTATTCGCTGGCACGGAGGGCGCCGAGGGTCGTCGGGAGTGAGGTCGCCATGTCTAAGTATAGATGTTCCGCAGGGGCGAAGGGTTCGGGGCCGGCCGGGTTTGATGGGATGGAAGTTCCGGTCAGAGTGTGAGGTCGTCGAGCAGGGCTTGCATTTCGCTGGCGGCGTGGACGTTTTTTGTGCGCTGGGCGGCGGCGAGGCCCTCTTTCAGGCGGGTGATAGCTTCGTCGGTGCGGCCTAGTTTCGCGAGGGTCTGGGCGGACATCTGATAGGCGGGGACGTAGTCGGGGTTGTGGTGGATGAGGGTGGTGAACTCGGTGAGGGCGAGGTCGGTGTCGCCCTGGGTGTTGTGTTCCATGGCGAGGCCGTAGCGGGCGAAGGCGTTGGCGGGGTCGGCGGTGAGGATTTCGGAGAGGGCGGCGATCTTGTCCATGCCTTGATGGTGCGGTTCGGAGGGGGTCGTTGGCAAGGTGGGGAACGAGAAACGACCGCGGATTTTCACGGTTGACACGGATTTAGGAACAGGCAAGTGCTTGTGTGTGACGCTGGTGCTGCGCTGAGCGGAGGGTGACGAATTAGTGCGGGGGTTGCTGGGATTTAGACTTGGAGGTATGAGCGAATTGGTTGCAGAACGGAAGGTGTCGGAGTCGCAGTCGGAGCGGAGTGAGATTGTGCTGCCGGCAGACTCGAATGCGATAGGGAGTTTGTTTGGAGGGCGGCTGATGCAGTATATCGACCTGGTGGGGGCTATGGCGGCTTCGCGGCATGCGCGGGCGTTTACGGTTACGGCGAGTATGGATCATCTGGATTTTGTGGCTCCGGTTCGGGTGGGGGAGTTGCTGATTTTGAAGGCGAGTGTCAATCGGGCTTTTCGGACGTCCATGGAAGTAGGGGTTCGGGTGATGGTGGAGGATGTGAGGGAGCAGCGGCTGCGGCATGTTTCTTCTGCCTATCTAACGTTTGTTGCGGTGGATCGCGAAGGGAACCGGTTGATGGTGCCGCAGGTTGTGCCGGAGACGGAGCATCAGAAGAGGCGATTTGAGGATGCTGGGCGAAGGCGGGAGATGCGGGCGGGAGAGACGCAGAGGAAGAAGGAGATGCGGGCGTCCTTAGGGGCTGGATGGCATGTTTGAAACATTGTGTAGGGAATAGGGTGGAGGGAGAAGCAAACACAGGCGTCAAGAAGGTTAGGAGAAGGTTATGGGACATATGGGAGCAGGAGCACCGCAGGGGCCGCAGCCTTTGCCCGGAGTGGCACATGTGGTTGCGATCGGGAGTGGTAAGGGTGGGGTGGGGAAGACGACCGTTGCGGTGAATCTGGCGGTCTCGCTGGGGAGGCTGGGGTACAGGGTCGGGTTGATCGATGCGGACATCTATGGGCCGAATGTGCCGATGATGATGGGGGTTTCGCGGCAGCCGAATATTGTGGGCGAGAACCGGATTGAGCCGATTCTGGCGCATGGTGTGAAGTTTATTTCGGTGGGGCTGATCTCACCGGGCGATAAACCGATGGTGATGCGAGGGCCGATGCTGCACCAGATCATCCGGCAGTTTCTGCAGCAGGTGGAGTGGGGCGAGCTGGATTTTCTGATCGTGGATCTGCCGCCGGGGACGGGCGATGTGGTGATCTCGCTGGTGCAGACGGTGCCGTTGACCGGGGCGGTTGTGGTTTCGACTGGGTCTGGTGTCGCGTTGCAGGATGCACGGAAGGCGCTGGAGATGTTTCATCAGGTGAAGGTGGAGGTGATTGGCCTGGTGGAGAATATGTCGCAGATGACGCTGCCGAATGGCGAGGTGATCGACGTGTTTGGGGCGGGAGGCACGGAGCGGACGGCGGCTCAGTTTGGGCTGGCGTTCCTGGGGGCGGTGGAGCTTGATCCGCAGATTCGCGAGGGTGGAGATAAGGGGTTGCCGGTGTCGCTGGCGGGGCCGGATTCGAAGCTGGCGAAGGACTTTTACGAGGTGGCGAAGAAGGTCGCTGAGAAGGCGAAGGAGATTGCGGCGAAGAGTGAGGATGTGCTGGAGATCAGCTAAAAACCGTGTCCTGCCTGACGGGCCGCCGGCGCGGCGGGCGGTCACTTCGTGACGCGTATACCTTTTCTTGCCGGGTTCAGGTTCTGCCTGTGCGCGGTGCTTGACGGCTGGCGTAGAGTTAAAAGGGTGGAGGGCTGAATGGCGGATGCGGAGCGGGTTACGGCGCGGCAGAGAGCTATTCTGACGGCCATTATTGAGAGCTATATCGAGACGGGCGAGCCGGTGGGGTCCGGAACGATTGCGCGTTTGCAGAGTGGGGAGGGCTCGGGACTGAGTTCGGCTACGGTGCGCAATGAGATGGCGGAGCTGGCGGAGGAGGGGTTGCTGGAGCAGCCGCATACTTCGGCGGGACGGGTGCCTACAGCGCGGGCTTTTCGAATGTATGTAGAGCAGTTGAGCGGGGGGGCGCATCCAAGGATTGATGCGACGCGGTTGTCGGCGCGGTCACGATCGCAGATTGACCTGAGTTTTCAGGGGATTGCGGGGACCCAGGCGGTGCTGGAACGGACGTCGCATGTGCTCGCTACGCTGTCGAGTGGGGTGGGTGTGGCGATTGCAGCCGCGGCGGAGGGAGACATGCTGGAGCATGTGCATTTTTCGCGACTGGCGCCGGCGCGGGTGCTGGCAGTGGTGGTGACGCGGAGCGGGCTGGTGCGGGACCGCGTGCTGGCGTTGGATAAAGACTTGACGGTGAGGGAGTTAGAGGTTGCGGGGAATTTTCTGAATGAGCACTTTCGTGGGTGGAGCGTGGAGCGGGTGAGGACGGAGATTGCCCGGCTGGTGGAGCGGGAGCGGAGTGAGTATCAGAGGATGTTGAATTCGGTGCAGCAGCTTTGGGTAAAGGCTGTGCCGGACGCGCCGGTCCAGACAGTGTATGTGGATGGCGTGGCGAATCTCGTTGGGAGTCAAGAGGATAGCGAACGGCTGCGGGAGGTACTGGCGGCTCTGGAGGCGAAGCAGCGGCTGGTGGAGTTGCTGAATGCCTACATTGATGCCCGGCAGGAGAGTGTGCGGGTGGTGTTCGATCTGGACGAGCATGCGCCGGAGATGTCGGGGCTGGTGCTGATCGCGGCGCCGGCGCGGATGGGCGGGGAAAGCCGTGGAACGGTTGGGGTTATAGGGCCTAAGCGGATGCATTACGAGAACACGATGAATGCCGTGAGCTATATCGCGCGGGTGTTTGACAGGATGCTGGAGCCTCGGGAGTGATTTTTTTCCTTGTGATGGTGGAGGGCGGTTTTTGCAGGGTTTTTTGCGGGAAATGGTGTGGTTGAGCGTGGTTTTTGCTGGTGAATTTGTGATGGATTGCTGGTAGATCGTGGTGGGTTGGATGGTGTTCAGCCGGACGACGGTGGGGGTAGAGGATGACGAGCAGGGAGCGACTCGCGCGATGGGCCGGGATAGTCGACAATAGAAGAGGTAGCCCCATGAGGAGTGATCGACAGATGCAGGATGAGATGACTGGACGAGAGACGCTGGAGCCGGAGATGACGGGCCCGGAGATCCAACTCGGCCGCGAGGTGCCGGACCGCGAGATCAACGAGGGCCCCACGCAGGCGGAACTGGAGCAGGTGAAGGGTGAGCGGGATCAGTTGGTGGACCGGCTGGCGAGGCTGCAGGCCGAGTTCGACAATGCGCGGAAGCGTGAGATCAAGGAGCGGGCCGATTCGCGGGATTATACGATCTCGAATACGGTGGACCCATTTCTGAGCGTGATGGATAACTTTCAACTGGCTCTGAAGGCGGATGGCACCAAGGAACAGCTTCGCGCAGGCGTTGAGTTGATTTTGAAGCAGATGGAGGATGCGCTGAAGGGGTTGAATGTACAGCCGGTGGAGACGGTTGGGACGCAGTTCGACCCTCGCATCCATGAGGCTTTGGGAAGCATCGAAACAAAGGAGTTTCCCGACCATCAGGTGTTGGAGGAGATTCGGCGGGGGTACAAGATTCGCGATAAGCTGCTGCGTCCGGCGCTGGTGAGGATTGCGGCGAATCCGGATCAGGTGGCGGATTGAGAAGGCCCGGGGCTAAAGCCCCCTTTCCCTTTGGGGGATTCTTTTCGTAGGGCTAAAGCCCTACGCTTAATCCTGAAG
>DATMPD010000210.1:0-3123 GCA_035567955.1 Edaphobacter sp. | reverse complement strand
TGAGGCGGTGCGCGCCTCGCTCGAGGTCGCCGATATCTTCCGTGCTGCCGGCCCCGCTTATCGGGCCACTCATGCCGGACACCTGAGCCTTCATCAGCTCAAGGTCATGTCGGCGATTGAGCATTGCCGCACCGCCGCCCTGGGCGGTCATGTCGAGGCTTGCGAGGACTGCGGTCACCGGCGGATCGCGTACAACAGCTGCCGCAACCGGCACTGTCCCAAGTGCCAAGGTGCTGCCGCACGCACATGGCTGGCCGAGCGCGAGGCCGACCTGCTGCCGGTTGGATACTTCCACGTCGTCTTCACAGTGCCCGCCGAGGTCGCAGACATCGCGTTCCACAACAAGGCCACAGTCTATAACCTGCTGTTCCAAGCAGCGTCCGAGACGATGCTGACGATCGCGGCCGATCCCCAACACCTGGGCGCACGCATCGGCATCACCGCCGTGCTCCACACCTGGGGATCGGCACTGACGCAGAACCCTCACTCATGATACCTGGCATTATCAATTCCTGCATTTTCAGTGAACATGGCAAACTGGTCTTCCGTGCAGTCCCCTTGCAAAGCTAGTTTGCCGGTGCGGTGGAGGCGATCAATAATCGTGCGAATGGGTGCGGCCTCCAAATCACTGCGGCGAATTTCCCAGGGCGCACGAAGAGTCACTTGTTCGCGCTTCAACAGACCTGCCTCCACCAGCCGTTCGATCGTGCGATGACTGACGCCGCATATTCGAGCAGCTTGGCTCAAACTAACTCTCTCCAGATCAGGTAAGGCTCGCTGTTGACCGGCAATGGAATGGTTGCGCCTGGCTGTCGCCACACGGGTCTGATTCCATCGCTTGCCTTTGCCGGTGGAATAGCCGCGTCGGTTCAATACAGAGGCGATCTGGTCGTCGCCGTGGCGAACAGCCATACAGCGAATGATCTCCAGCGCCTCCGTAGGCGTGGCGGTTTCCGTTGCGGAACGCGGCCGTTCCATCGCAAGTTGCGTATGCGCACCTCCCTTCCAGTGAATCATCAACTCAAGGGATTTTCTATCCTGGTCCGTGCGCACAAGGATCTCTTCGATGGCTGTGCGGAAGATCATCTTCTTGAATGTCGGAGGACAGTGGTTGCTCTGCCAGACTTCGGCAAAGAGATCACCCATCGAGCGTATTCTGATTTCCTCTTCAACTGATAACGAATGGCGCTGAGCATCCAGACTGGAAAGCCGTTGCTTGACTACCTCCATCTCCTCCAGCTTCGCGTTCCATCGCCGTTCAAGTTCGCCCGCTACAAGCCGATTGCGAGCATCAACTGCGTCGTACTGTTCGAAGGCCTTTCTTGCCTCATACACCAGTTGCTCGAGCTGGCGGGACAGGGCGGCACGCTGAGCGGTGTCATTGGCGCTCAGTTCTTCGAGTGCTTGCAGACTGGCTTCTACCCCCAAAGGCGCGATCACCTTTAGGAGTTCTTGTCCGATCCGGCGGTCCACCGAGCTGCCGCCGAAGCCGATACAATACTGCCCGCCATCATCAAAGTCGCCTTTGCAAAGGTAGCGGGCATTGGTACCGCGACCACCCCAATACCGTACATGCAGCTTGCGCCCACAGTGTCCGCAGCGGAGCAGCCCGACCAGAAGACCCTGGCCAGCGCGTATTGCTGCCATCGATTCGTCCCCCTCCCGGTTCACGGAATTGCGCCGCACCATTCGTCGGTTCTCTTCGTATGTGGCCCACTCAATATAACCGACATGATGATCGCGGATGAAGACGCGGCACTCTTCGGCGGGGCGCATCGCGCTCTGACGTTTCTCAAGCCGGCCGTCGACCAGCCGAGTCGTTATCGGACGCCGTGCCCAAACATACGCGCCAGCATAGAAGGGGTTGCACAAGATGTCGCGGATCAGGCTCTGCGACGGAATCTTCCAAACCAGCCCCGTCCCCTGGATGGGGTTGGCCGGCAGCTCGACGTCGTGGTCACGGAACCATTTGAATGTCTGACGCACGCTCCAAAGTTCTCGAAACTTGGTGAACACGAGTCGGATCGCTTCGTAAACCCGGCGATCGGGGTGCACCACAACTTTACCTGCAACGTCGCGGGCATATCCAATCGGCAGTCTCTTAAACAGTTCGCCGCGGCGTGCTTTGGACTCCTGCCCCGCTAGCAATCGTTGGCGCAAGACTTTGAGCTCGACGACGCTGAGAGTTCCTTTGATGCCCAGCACCAGTTGGTCGTCAAGATAATTCAAATCGTATACCTGTTGCTCGTCGGCGATTAGCGTTCCAAAGATCTGACACACCTCCAGCAGCCGGCACCAGTCTTTGTCCGTCCGGGATAGCCGCGATACCTCCCGGCTACCGACGATGCCGACCTCCCCCAGTGCTACCCAGCTGAGGACACGCTCGAACCCTTCGCGCTGGGCGGAAGCAATGCCAGCGCTCAATCCCAGATCACTAGTGATGATCTCGACCTGCTTCCAGCCCAGAGCGCGTACCCGTTCGGCTACCGCATACTGGAGAAGTTGACTTTCCGTATTCTGTCGGACCTGTCTCTCGCTGGACTGCCGAAGGTACACAATCGCCTTGCGAGCCAGGTGCTCCGGTTTGATCTTGGGACTGTATACGACTTCTGTCATTGCTTCCCCCCTCCGCATGAAAGACCGCCACTACAACGCGGGCCATGAGACCGATGAGTTCGACGCGTGTCGCTGCGTCCAGTGACACGGCGTCGCATTCCCTTCGAATCATCAGGTCCAGAAGTTGAAGCTGCACCACGATGACCTCCCTCGCATCCGCTAACGGACGTTTGCAGAAGGTCATCGTGAACACGGGCTTCGGAGTCGGGTTGTGATGCAATCAATGCCGCAAGAGATAGGAGCGCTTCCTTACTCAGATACGGTCGTTCCGAGGTCGTCATCTCGGCGCACTCCCGCGACAGCATCCAAACTGGAATTTTCAGTCGGCGACCGCTCGGGTCTATGACACAGACTGCCCCATCTCCTCGCTTCGGTCTGCGAAGGATCTGCAGGATGGCACCGTGAAGTGGGTGAAAGGGGTAGAAGACCTGAACATCCGGATTGTCCGGGCTCAGGGTATTGTGGGCGTGGGTGTCACCACCCCCATGTGCACATGATCGTGCCGGG
>DATMPD010000209.1:0-3279 GCA_035567955.1 Edaphobacter sp. | reverse complement strand
GCGATGGGAGATCAACAGAGCCATCTTTCCTTCAGTCAACTCGGCGAAGCGCTCAAACACTTCGAGCTCACTGCGCGCGTCCAGGGCCGCAGTGGGCTCGTCCAGAATAAGCAATTGCGCGTCGCGGAGATAGGCGCGGGCGAGCGCGATCTTCTGCCACTCCCCACCGGAGAGTTCAACTCCCCCCTCGAAGCGGCGGCCGAGCATCTGATCGTAGCTGGCGGGCAGCTTGCTGACGACGGTGTCGGCGAGACTCTTGTGAGCGGCCAATTCGATTTCGTCCTGTTGGAGCAGCCGGTCGACGCTGCCTACTCCGATGTTTTCTCGAGCGGTCATCTCGTAGCGCATGAAGTCCTGGAAGATGACACCGATGTTGCGATGGAGATCTTCGAGCGAATACTCTCGCAGGTCGATGCCGTCGAGCAGGATCTGGCCCTCGGTGGGATCGTAGAGGCGTGTGATGAGTTTGACTACGGTTGTCTTGCCCTGGCCGTTCTCTCCTATCAGCGCGATTCTTTCTCCCGGCGAGAGAGTCAGGTTGAAGTTCTTCAACACCCTCCGTTCGGTTCCGGGATAGGCGAAGGAGACGTTGCGAAACTCGAAACCGCGCCGGATCGGGTTTGGCGTGGGGAGTCCGTTGGGGTTGGATTGCACGGTTGGCTGCATGTCGAAGAAGGCGATGAGGTCGGTGAGAAACAGCGCCTGATCGGCGATGCCGGATGCGGTTGAAAAGACCTGCTGGAGATTGGAGCTCGCCTGCTGAATGGCCGCAGTCAGGAAGGTGAACTGGCCGATATCGTAGGCTCCTCGAAGCGTGCGCCAGATGACGTAAACATAGGCGCCGTAATAGCCTAAGGTCCCGATGATCCCTAGTAACCCGCCGATGATCAGCTTCGAGCGCGAGAGGGCGACGTCTTCGACGTAGATTTGGTGGGCCAGCGACTGGAATCTATCGGTGAAGAATTTGTGGAGGCCAAAGAGCTTCACCTCCTTTGCGCCTTCACGGCTACCGGCCACCTGTCGCAGGTAGTCCATCTGGCGTTTGGCGGGAGTCTGGCGGAAGTTTTTTGCGTAGCCCAGGAAGGCGTAGTGGGTTTCGCCGAGGAACGACGGGAGGACGCCGGCTGCGAGCAAAAGCACCAGCCAAGGGGAGGCCCAGGCCAGGGCTGCCGAAAAGACCAGGGTGGTGATGATCTGCTGGATCAAACGGCCGATCTGCTGGATCATCGCCAGGCGGTCGGTTGCCTGTACGCGGGCCCGCTCGAGGCGGTCATAGAAGACGGGGTCTTCGTAGGTCGTCAGGTCGAGCCGGGCCGCCTGTTCCATGACGCGGACGCTGACGTACTGGGTGTAACGGTTGGCGAGGAGGGAGTCCGAATAATCGACGGCCCGGGTAATCAGGCCCAGAAAGACGTTGAGGGCGACTTCGGTTGCGACCAGGATCCAGAAGTTGGGGGGCAATGCTGTGCCGCGCAAGACACCAGCGATGTCGGTGATGATGTACTGAGCTACCTTGGCTATGGCAAAGGGAAGAACGGCTACTATGACTCGCAGCCCTACTCCCCAGGACACGACCGTACGGCCCGATTCCCAGAGGATCCGAAGGACGGGGGGCATATTCCGAAGCGCTCGGAGCCGGTCGCGCCATGGGCTCTCAGCATTCACAAGGTCTTTCAAATCGCTCCTAAAGTGAGACTGCAAAGAGAAAGGGGAGGTCACATAGAATTGGCCTTTTTGTGCTCTCGTGTAATGGATGCCGGAATGCGATCAGGTGTTGGATTGGCCATTCAGAGCGAAGTCGCAGACAACGCCAACTCTGGCTTTAAAGGCTACATGGTTTTGGACGAATTGCCGCAGAGGCCCCTGCTATTCTCTAAGTGATTGAGCCAAAGCTTACGCGCTCAGGAAATTTTAAGGCAAGCCTTACAACCTTCAATGGGCCTACGATGATGCGCGTTGCGATTGATACCGGCGGCACTTTTACGGACTGTGTGTATCTGCAGGATGGAAAGTTTGTCGTGTTGAAGGTTTTTTCTACACCCCACGATCCTGGCATGGCGGTTCTGAATGGGTTGCGACAGATCGCCGCAGGCCCGGAGGTTGTCGTTCGCCATGGAACCACGGTTGGCACCAACACGATGCTGGAGCGCAAGGGGGCGCGCGTCGCGTTCGTGACGACGAGAGGTTTTACGGACACGATTGCGATTGGCCGCCAGGCGCGGCCGAAGCTCTATGACTGGTTCCAGCCTGCTCCGGAGTGCCTGGTGCGGGAGGGGCTTCGCTTTGGAATTGCGGAACGGATTAGCGCGGAGGGCGACGTTGTCCGTGGGGTCGATGCGGCTGAGTTGGATGATCTGGTATCGGTGATTCAGAGCGCTGGCGTCGATGCTGTGGCGGTCTCGCTTTTGTTCTCGTTTGCGAACTCTAAGAATGAGAGGGAGATAGCTGCGGCACTGGAGCGGCTCGGGCTGCCGCTGTCTGTCTCGCACCGCATTCTGCCTGAGTTTCGCGAGTATGAACGCGCGTCAACGGTGGTGGCCAATGCGTATCTCGCTCCGAAAATGGGAACGTATTTGACGAGCCTTGCCCAAAGTGTGGAGAGCGGATACGAGAGGGCGCGCCTGGAGGTGATGCAGTCCTCGGGAGGCATCATCTCGGCGAAGCTGGCGGCGGCCGAGCCGGTAAGGACAGTGCTTTCGGGGCCTGCGGGCGGCGTGATTGGAGCTTATAAGCTGGCGACGCTTGCGGGTTTCGATCGGATCATCGGCTTCGACATGGGGGGAACCTCGACGGATGTGTGCCTGGTGGACGTGAGTGCTGGAGGGCTGCACATCAGCAATGAGTCGGTGGTGTCGGGGATTCCGATTGGAGTACCGATGCTGGATATTCACACTGCTGGTGCGGGGGGCGGATCGATTGCGCGCTTTGATGCGGGCGGGATGCTGCGCGTAGGGCCGGAGTCCGCGGGGGCGATGCCGGGGCCGATCTGCTTCGGTAGAGGAGAGCAGCCGACCGTAACCGACGCGAATCTCGCGCTGGGGCGACTGGACACAGAACGCTTTCTCGGTGGCTCGGTGAAGTTAGATTACGAGTGCATGATGCTCTGGATGGGGAAGGCAAAAGGCGCGATCGCGACGGTGGAGGATTTCGCGGCGGGCATCCTGCAGGTGATTGAGACCTCGATGGCCAAAGCTATTCGCGTCATTTCGGTGGAGCGCGGGTACGATCCGCGCGACTTCACGCTGGTGGCGTTCGGCGGCGGAGGGCCGGTGCATGCTT
>DATMPD010000208.1:0-5041 GCA_035567955.1 Edaphobacter sp. | reverse complement strand
ATGTTTGAGTTTCAGACGATGATCTGCGAGCTGACGGGGATGGAGATTGCGAACGCGTCGATGTATGACGGGTCGACCGGCGCGGCAGAGGCGATCATGATGGCGGTGCGGGTGACGGGGCGCGATGGTGCAGTGATTGCGCGGACGGTGCATCCGGAGTATCGCGAGGTGATTGCGACGTATGCGCAGCACCAGGAGATTCCGACGGTCGAGGTTGGGTATGCGGCGAATGGGCGCGTGGATATGGCTGCGCTCGATGCAGCGATTACGCAGGACACGGCTTGCGTGCTGATTCAGTCGCCGAATTTCTTTGGGACGATTGAGGATGTTGCCGCGATTGCCGAGATGGCGCATGCCAAGGGCGCGCTGCTGATTGTGTCGATTGCTGAGGCGGTGTCGCTGGGGATCGTGAAGCCGCCGGCTGAGGCGGATATTGTTTCGCTGGAGGCGCAGTCGTATGGGGTTGCTGTTGGATACGGTGGGCCCTATTGCGGCGTGATTGCGTGTAAGGAGAAGTTTCTGCGGCAGATGCCGGGGCGGCTGATCGGCGAGACGAAGGATGTGAACGGCAAGCGTGGATTTGTGCTGACGCTGTCGACGCGGGAGCAGCATATTCGGCGGGAGAAGGCTACTTCGAATATCTGTACGAATCAGGCTCTGGTTGCGATGATGACGACGATCTTTCTTACCGTGTATGGCAAGCAGGGGATGAAGGATCTGGCGGAGCAGAATCTGGCTAAGGCGGCTTATCTGAAGAGCGTGCTGGGGGCTTCTTCAGGGGCGAAGGTGTTGTTTGATGGGGCGCCGCGGTTTCATGAGTTTGTGCTGGAGTTGCCTTCGAGTGCGGAGACGGTGAATGCCGGTTTGCTGGAGAAGAAGATAATAGGCGGACTGCCGCTACTGAAGTGGTATCCGGAGCTTGGGCCGAATGCAAGTTTGTGGTGCGCGACGGAGTTGACGACGCGGAAGCAGATGGATGCGGTTGCTGCGGCGCTGGCGGGCAAGAAGGCTTAGGGATGGATGTTTCGGCGATCATCGGCGAGGAGTTGAAGGCGGTTGAGTTCGTCGAGGATTTTTTGCAGCTTCGGTTCGAGGTGCCCTTGCTAACGTTTTACGCGTGGCCGCATGTGTTGTTTCCTGAGTTTTCGGTGGCTTATGGTGAGCCGGAGTATCGGAATGCTCTGTGCGCGCAGATTAATGACAAGGTCGTGCAGGCTTCGCTTGAGGAAGGCGATGCGCTGACGATTGAGTTTGAGAATGGTACGGTGGTTGGGCTTTCGTTGCGGGAAGAGGACGTGGATGGGCCGGAGTCGGGGAGTTACTCTGAGACCGGAAGTGCTGTGGATGCGCAGGAGTTTTGAGGATGGCACATTCGATCAAGCCACGGATTATGTATGTCGAGTGCAAGGGAGATAGCCTGACTGGCCCGGCCCGGATTGGTCGAGTCACATTCAATAGAACGGCCAATACCCTGTCCTATGACGGAAAACGGTTCCACCGTTCCGAAGGCTTCAAATCCAATTATGTTTGCGAAGAAACCGGGGAGCGCTACTGGATCTCAGGGCCTAAAAAACGCGGTGGGGATGCACTGTACGCGACAAACATAACAACAAAAATCGACGACGATGTTCGCGAAGAATACTGGACACAAATTAGGAACAGCCCAGAGCGGATGAAGGAAACTGAGACCTTATGACTGATAAGAAGTTTGAAGGGACGCCGAAGAAGGCTACGACGCATGTTAATCAGAACGAAGATTTGATCTTTGAGAAGTCTTCGCCTGGGAAGAAGGCTTATCGGCTGGCGGAGCTGGATGTGCCGGCGGTGGATGCCGCCTCCCTGCTCGGGGTTTCGGTGCGTAAGGACCTCGGTGTGATGCCGGAGTTGAGTGAGATTGAGATCATCCGGCATTTCACGCGGCTTTCGACTTGGAACTATGCGATCGATCTGGGGATGTATCCGCTGGGTAGCTGCACGATGAAGTACAACCCTCGAGTGAATGAGGCGGTGGCGCGGTTGGAGGGGATCGCGGAGGCGCATCCTTATCAGCCGGAGTCGTTGTCGCAGGGTTGTTTGAGCATTATGAAGACGCTGTCGGATGCGTTGATTGAGATTACCGGGATGGATGCGATTACGCTGCAGCCGGCGGCTGGCGCGCATGGGGAGTTTACCGGGATTCTGCTGGTTCGGGCTTATCACGAGAGCAAAGGGAATCCGCGGAAGAAGATTTTGATTCCGGATTCGGCGCATGGCACGAACCCTGCTACGGCGGCAGTGTGTGGGTATGAAGTGGCTAACCTGAAGTCGAACGCCGAGGGGATGGTCGATATTGCAGAGTTGGAGCAGATGGTCGATGAAGATACCGCTGCGCTGATGCTGACGAATCCTTCGACGATTGGGGTGTTTGAGAGCGAGATTCACAAGATCGCGGATATTCTGCATGCGAAGGGTGCACTGCTTTATATGGATGGCGCGAACATGAATGCGCTGGTGGGTAAGACGCGGCCGGGGGATTTCGGCGTCGATGTGATGCATTTGAATCTGCATAAGACGTTTTCTACGCCGCATGGGGGAGGCGGGCCGGGGTCGGGGCCGGTGGCCTGCAAGAAGATTCTGGAGCCGTTTTTGCCTACGCCTATTTTGGTGAGCAAGTCGGACGGGGCACTGGGTCTTGAATACAACCGGCCGCAGACTGTCGGGCGGGTGCGGATGTTCTATGGGAACTTCGGGATGTTCGTGCGCGCGCTGGCTTATATTCTGGCCAATGGGCCGGATGGTCTGCGGCAGACGACTGAGGACGCGGTGTTGAACGCGAATTACATTCGGGCAAAGCTGGAGGGCACGTTTGAGCTGCCATATAAGACGCAGTCGCTGCATGAGGTTGTGTTCTCCGATAAGCTGCAGGCGAAGAATGGCGTGAAGACGGGCGATATGGGCAAGCGGCTGATTGACTATGGCTTCCATGCTTATACGGTTTCGTTCCCGCTGGTGGTGCAGGGCGCGATGATGATTGAGCCTACGGAGAGTGAGAGCCGCGAGGAACTTGATCTGCTGATCGATGCGTTGAAGCAGATCGCGCGTGAGGCGGAGGAGAATCCAGAGCTGGTGCAGACGGCTCCGCATACGACGCGGGTGCAGCGGCTGGATGAGACGACGGCGGCGCGGAAGCCTATTCTGCGCTGGAAGGCTCCAGTTGCTTCAACTCCGCTGGCGGTCGATTCAGCGGCGAAGGAGTGGTGAGGGAGTGTCCGTCTTTTATGACCGGCAACAGGACCTTGAGAAGTACGAGTTCATGATGGGGGAGGCGCGCGGGCGACTGGCGGTGACGCTGGATGTACTGACTGACGCACTGATCCTGGTGGGACAGCATGGCGTGTACTGCACGAGCGCACGGAACCCGAAGGTCCCGGCGCTCGATTTACAGGCTGTGTTGGCGAACATTACCGGAGCGAAGGAACTGGTGGCTTCGGTGATGGAGAAGCTGCGGCTGGAGAAGGAAGCCGCGGAGTAGAGCTACTGTTCCCTCTTACTGTGCTTTGACGGTTACGTACTGGTCCGTGGTGCCCCATTTGACGTGGAGTTCGGTGCTGCTTCCTTTTGTGTTTTCGAAGGAGATGGACATGTTTTCCTGCGGGGCGGACAGGGTTTTGCCGGTCATGGGTGTGCGGCCGAGATCATCGCCTTCGGGATAGGGGATGCCCCACTCGCCGGTCTTCTTGCTGACGATGAAGATCCACTGATCTTTGCTGGGCAGGGTGAAGAGGGTGTAGGTGCCGGTGGGAACGTCGAGGGTGCCGATCTTGAGGTTGGTCGCGGTGACGAGGGTGGTGGCGGGGTTGGCTCCGGTGCGCCAGACTTCGCCGTAGGGAACGATGTCGGAGCCGATGGTGCGGCCTTTGAGGCGGGGTGAGTTGTATTTGATGGTGACGGCCTTGCCATTGAGGGTGACGTTAGCGGTGGCGGGAGGGCTGGGCATGGATTTAGCGGGCTGGTCCATCTTCATTTCGCCCATTTGGGCGAGGCTTGCGGTGGCGAGGAGGGCGCAACAGGCGGCGGTTGCCAGGGAGCGGAGGAACATGGCTAGTCTCTCTTTCTTAATAAGGGTGCGTTAAACGATTGATATGGATAGGACGCTTATGACACTGGATTTGATGTCCGTGATGATGCTGAGCTACGACGGCGTGGGCTGTCAACCTGTGGCGATCAATGCTAGGCTAGAAGAACGCGCCCGTAGCTCAGCTGGATAGAGCGGCAGCCTCCGAAGCTGTAGGTCAGAAGTTCGAATCTTCTCGGGCGCACCATACTCACTTTTCACAGGGTCTGTCTCCTGATAGCAGCATAGCGAACCGGAAATGCAGTTCACACCTGTAAAGATGATGGTATGAGCTATCGCGCCGGCCATCAGACCGCTGAACGACGCAACGAAAGGGCCCGGCCTGTTCGATGAACAGATGCCACTGGCGCCCCCGGTTATCGCAACGACCTCTGGGAGTCTCAGCCGGTTTCCAGTTTATCGGGGCAGCGAAACGGATCAGAAGTTGAAATGGCGGTGGATGCAGTCTCAATCGAACTGCTCTCTGCGAATAATTCCCGATATCAGGGAAAAATACAGGGAATTTTCGTGATTTCGGCCTAGATGCTCTAGCCTGAAATCTCTCTATCACCTTGTGTTCAGGATATTTATCGCATTTGGTTGTCGATGCAGCCCTCTAAAGAACAGGGAATTTTCAATCATGTATCAGGGAAATGCAATTCCCTGATACATGATTGAAACTCCTATATACAGCGGGAAATCCGGTACTGATCCCGCTTGGGGATTCGAACCCCGGAGCTACACGCATTTGGGGAACGCGAACAGGATCCTCCTTCGTAGTAGGACCTCGAGTTCTGCGCAGTTCGCTGAGGTCGCGGTAGGGACGATCATTTCTGATCGCCCCCCGCACAGATCCGTACGGGCGCTCCTTAGCGCATACGGCTCTTATCTCGGATGAGTGGCGGCGAAGCGGTCAAGGGGCCAAGGATGGAGCACACGAGGTGTAGG
>DATMPD010000207.1:0-4032 GCA_035567955.1 Edaphobacter sp. | reverse complement strand
GGCAGCTTCCCCATCCACGTCGCAGGCACAGGCATCATCGGCTCTGTCACCATCTCCGGCCTGCCGCAACGCGACGACCACAATCTGGTCGTCGAAGCCCTCTGCCTCGAACTCCAAAAGGACCACGACGGGCTGCGCCTGACCCAGTCAAACTAACTCCATACGGAAGTGCCCACATCCGCCCGTACGACCGTCATCGGGTGCTTTCAGAAATGAGCCGACCAGCATAAAAAACCCTGATTTTGGGGGGCGCACCCAGCCGACCAAACCCAAGGGTAAACCGCTCCACAATCCACGAAGTCCAAGCCTAATGTCTCTGGTTCTTAGACTTTGACGCATTTAGGTAGGGAGGGGGAGGTAGCCGAAATTCCAGCCAGATCCTTCCGCACCCGCTCCATCGTATCCAGATAAAACGCCAGATTGTGTACGCTGTTCAGAACCCCGCTCAGCGGCTCCCCCGAAGCAAACAGATGCCGCAGATAAGCCCGCGTGTACCGCCGGCAGACCATGCATCCACACTTCGCATCAATCGGCCCTTGATCCTCCGCATACTCCAGCTTCTTGATGTTGAGCCGCCCCTCGGACGTAAACAACAACCCATGGCGTCCGGCGCGCGTGGGCAGCACGCAGTCCATCATGTCCACGCCCATCTTCGCGTACTCTTCAATCTCGTCCGGATACCCGACACCCATCACATAGCGCGGCTTGTCTTTGGGGAGAATCTCCAGCGTCCGCGCAATCATCTCCCGAGTCACCTCGCGCGGCTCCCCCACCGCCAGCCCGCCGATCGCATACCCCGGCAGGTCCATCTCCACCAGCCGCTCCGCCGACTCCTTCCTCAAATCCCCATACATCCCACCCTGCACAATCCCAAACAGACTCTGCGTCTTGCCCTCAAACGAAGTGCCCGCAGCCTGCGACCATGGCACCAGATGCTTATGGCTCTCAAAATGATCTTTTGACCGTCGCGCCCAGGCATGCGTCAGCCCCATCGACTCCCGCGTCCGCTCCCAGCTCGCGGGAGTCTCCACGCACTCATCGAAGACCATCGCAATGTCGGCCCCCAGCGCGATCTGCACATCCATCGAGTGCTCCGGCGAGAAGAAGTGCTTGCTTCCATCCAGATGCGAGCGAAACTCCACTCCATCCGAGGTCACCTTGCGCAGCTTGCTCAGGCTGAAGACCTGGAAGCCGCCCGAGTCGGTGAGCATCGGCCGCTCCCAGCTCATGAACCGGTGAACGCCGCCCATCCTGCGCACCAGCTCATGCCCCGGCCGCAGATACAGGTGATAGGTATTCGCCAGAATGATCTGGGCCCCCAGCCCTCCGGCGCCGATGCGCTCGAGAACCCCCTGCTCCACCGCCTTCACCGAAGCTGCCGTCCCCACCGGCATGAACACCGGAGTCTCCACCACCCCATGCGGAAGCGTCAAGCGCCCCCGGCGCCCGCCCCCCTCCGCCGTCGTATGTATTTCAAACGAAAATGCCATCCTTTGAATTGTATGGGCGCGCCAGCCCAAGGCGGCTGACACGCACGAGATGGCACTTCGGATTATTGCGTTCGCATTAATTCATCTGGCGTTCAACTCCGGTTCACATAGCCAACTATCTCGAAGCCTAACAATAGGGCGCAAAGCATCTTCCCAAACTTCTGAGGCCTCAAAAAAAATGATCAGGAAACTTCTCGCCCTCTCGATGTCCTTGACCCTCATTCTCAGCGGCTGCGGTCAGGGCACAGTCAGCACGCCTCCTGGCAATGGCAATGCGAACACGACTCCGACGCCGCCGCCCCCGACGCCCACCACCGCCTCTGCGGTGATCAAGCACGTCGTCATTATCTTCGGCGAAAACATCTCGTTCGACCACTACTTCGGCACTTATCCGAACGCCCTGAACAATCCCGGCGGAACTCCCTTCACCGCCGCGACCGGCACGCCGATCCCGAACAACTACGTCAGCAATCCCAACCTGATTACCGCGAACCCGAACCTGAATAGCGCCAACAACAACACGGCGTTGAACTCCGTGGCCGCCAATCCGTTCCGTCTCGACTTCTCCCAGGCCGCAACTGCCGATCAGAACCACGCCTATACCGCCGAGCAGATGTCCTTCGACGGCGGCAAGATGGATCTCTTTCCCCTCTCGGTCGGTACCGCAAATAACCCCACGCTTAACACGCAAACCGGTGGTAATGCCCTGATGGCTACGACGGCGCTCACGATGGGCTACTTCGACGGCAACACGGTCACCGCGCTCTGGAACTACGCGCAGCACTATGCGATGAACGACCACTCCTTCAGCACTACCTTCGGTCCCTCCACCCCCGGAGCCCTCAACCTTGTCTCAGGCCAGACCAACGGCGTGATCAATGCTCTCAACCCTGGCACTGCGGTCGTGGCTGACGGCAGCGGCGGGTTCACGGATGTCAACGACGCCGATCCGGCCGGCGATATCTGCTCCTCCACGAGCAAAAACTTTAGTATGTCCGGCAAGAACGTCGGCGACCTGCTCAATGCCGCCAACATCACCTGGGGCTTCTTTGAAGGCGGGTTCGACCTGAGCATCACCAACTCGAACGGTACCACCGGATGCGCTCGCTCCACCGGCGCCGTCAACATCCCCGGCCACCCGGCAACGGCCGACTACATCCCGCACCACCAGCCGTTCCAGTACTACGCCAGCACTGCGAACCTGAACCACCTCCGTCCCACTGGCGCCATCGGGACCACGGATCAGGCCAAGCATCAGTACGACATGCATGACTTCACCGACGCGCTGGCTGCCGGCAACATGCCTACGGTCAGCTTCCTCAAGGCCCCCGCCTATCAGGACGCTCACGCCGGCTACTCCGACCCGCTCGACGAGCAGACCTTCGTCGTCAACACCATCAACGCCATCGAGAAGTCCTCGTTCTGGTCCAGCACCGCCATCATCATCGCGTACGATGACTCCGACGGCTGGTACGATCACCTCACCAACTTCGTCAACGGTTCGGCTACCACCGCCGATGCGCTGAACGGAGCAGGCGTCTGCATCAGCGCCACCGCTGCCGCCGCTGCTCTGCCTGGGGTTAGCGCCACCACCCTGCACGCTCAGGGTCGCTGCGGCTACGGTCCGCGTCAGCCCTTCCTGGTCATCTCTCCATGGGCCAAGAAGAACTTCGTTGACACCAACGTCACCGATCAAAGCTCCATCACCCGCTTCATCGAAGACGTCTTCCTCTCCAGCCAGCGCATCGGCGGAGGCTCCTTCGACAGCATCGCCGGGCCTTTGACCAACATGTTCAACTTCACCAACGCCGCGGTAATACCGAATCCCAACGTCGTCCTTCTCAACCCAACTACGGGTGCGGTCACCAGCGGCAACTAACCCCCCGGTTCACAGAACCGTTACATTTCTCCTGTAACGTCAAAGGCACGCATCCTGAGTCGAGGATGCGTGCCTGCCTTTTGCGCCCCTATTTCTCCATCCGGAGCCCGTTCGTTGCCCTCGTCTCGACGCACCTTTCTGCAGCAAACCTCTGCACTCAGCCTGCTCTACGGCACGCAGCGTGCTCTCTCCCAAATGGCGATGAAACCCATGCAGTCGCCGCGGCCGAACGCACCAGGCAAGTCCTCCCCCATGCTCCACACGCTGGAGCTCCCGCCCTTTGTCGATTCTCTACCGCTGCCCGAAACCGTCAAGGGCACCCTGCAGCATGGCTACCGCTCGCTCACGATCTCCATGCAGGAGGTTCATGCCAAGGTCCATCGCGACGTCCCTCCTACCCGCATGTGGAGCTACGGGCCCAAGGCTCTCGCCCCCCTGATCGAAGCGCGCTGCGGCGAGCCGCTCCAGATCTCTTGGGTCAACAACCTTCCCGCCAAACACTTCCTCCCGGTCGACCACTCCTTGCACGGCTGCGGCGTCGACGTCCCTGAGGTCCGCACCACCGCCCATCTCCACGGGGGAAAGACTCCGTCTAAAGACGATGGCTACCCGGAAGATTGGTTCACCGCCGGCCACTCCCGCACCTGCACCTACCCGCTTCAG
>DATMPD010000206.1:0-6587 GCA_035567955.1 Edaphobacter sp. | reverse complement strand
CGGTCCGCAAACACAAACGAGTTCTGGGTACTGTCCGGCAGCCAATTTAAGATCGCGACCATCTCGCACATGCCCACACCGCAACCCCCATCCCCAGCCGAAATCGCCGCCATGAAGGCCAACGTCCACGCCCGGCAAGCCGCAATGTCCGAATGGCAAACCGAACAACTCGGCACCCGGGAGTTTCAAGGCCTCTCTGCAACCGGCACCCGGCGAACCCAGACGATCCCGGCCGGTGAAGAAGGAAACGCTCTCCCCTTGGTCACGATCGACGAATCCTGGATCTCAAGAGCTCTCAACGTCACCCTGATGGCAACCCGCGACGATCCCAGGCGAGGCCGAACCACCGCCGAGATCGAAGAGCTTCACCAGGGCGATCCCGATCCGGCCATCTTCTCCCCACCCGAGGGCTACATCATCAAGGAACAGAATCCTCCGCCCGCCACCGTCACCGACCCTCGCTAGTTGTTCTTGCTTTTGCACTGCCTTTTTGTTTGTCATTCCGCGAATCTGACGCCATACCCGCCCGACCGTTGTGCAAGCCATTTCGGTATCAGCTAACCAGCAG
Organism: Edaphobacter sp.; assembly: GCA_035567955.1. GTDB lineage: Bacteria > Acidobacteriota > Terriglobia > Terriglobales > Acidobacteriaceae > Edaphobacter. Next base: position 6,019 of record DATMPD010000206.1, on the reverse strand, counting down.
AATGGTGAGGCCCGTGCACGATAAACCGAGCGCAAAACAAAGGCTTAGTCTCAGCCAAAGTGATCGAGTGCCTTTCGCTCCCGACAGGTTTGTTACGATGCACACTGCTGTGAGTGCCACTGCAACCAGCTCAAGGTTTCTGGGGAGGAGCACTAATGGCGTCCAGTAAGCCGGTCCGCTAAACACCACGCGATATACCAAGACGGTGATCGCACCCAACCACGCCACCAGCAGATTTTCGACCTGCATTGACGGCCATGAGAGAGAGGCGCCCATGCGGGTTAGCCTACACGAAGGTCTTGTATCGCTCAACTCACTATTTAACAAGTACTTACAAAATACTTTCCCAAAAACCACAGCAAAATCCCATGTCAAGTCCCAAAACTACCCAACTCCATGTCCCCAAAGGACATGCGCGTGGCATATCTACCCCATCTCATCCGATATAATTAAGTAAGAGAGAAGGAAAAAGGCCTTCGATGCCTCGCATCGGGGGCTTTTCCATTTAAATCAAGACTTTAGGAGGATCCCAAGAATAGAATGAATACTTTATGCCAAAAGTCCAAACCTAAACCATTTGATTGGAAGACTTTACGCAAAAACCACCCAGGCCGGGATACCCAGCCATTTGCCACCTGTCACCCGCACCCTCTACGTTAACCACGAGCCAAATTATGACCATCCGCCACGAAGTCGAATCCATCCTCACCCAACTCGGCGTACGCGCCCAGCTCAACGGCACCCTCACCGTCCGCACCCCCATCACCGGCGAAGTCATCGCGAACGTCCCCACCATCACCGCCTCCGCCGCCAAGGAAGCCATCGCCCAGGCCCAGGCCGCCTTCCTCGAGTGGCGCACCATTCCTGCCCCCAGACGCGGCGAACTCGTCCGCCTCCTAGGCGAAGAACTCCGCGCCCAAAGCCATCTACTCGGCCGCCTCGTCACCATCGAAACCGGAAAAATCCTCTCCGAAGGCCACGGCGAAGTCCAGGAGATGATCGACATCTGCACCTTCGCCGCCGGCCTCTCGCGCCAGCTCGCCGGCCTCACCGTCCCCTCCGAGCGCGCCCGCCACCGCATGATGGAGACCTGGCACCCCCTCGGCGTCGTCGGCGTCATCTCCGCCTTCAACTTCCCCGTCGCCGTCTGGAGTTGGAACGCCGCCCTCGCCCTCGTCTGCGGCAACGCCGTCGTCTGGAAGCCCTCCGAAAAAACTCCCCTCACCGCCCTAGCCACCCAGGCCATCTTCGAACGAGCCGCCAAAAAATTCGGCAGCGTCCCCAAGGGCCTCTCCACCCTCCTCATCGGCGACGCCACCGTAGGCCAGCAACTAGTCGACTCGCCTTTGATCCCACTCGTCTCCGCCACCGGTTCCACTGCCATGGGCCGAGCCGTAGCCCCACGCCTCGCCGCCCGCTTCGCCCGAGCCATCCTCGAGCTCGGAGGCAACAACGCCGCCATCGTCGCCCCCACCGCCGATCTTGACCTGACCCTCCGCGCCGTCGCCTTCTCCGCCATGGGGACCGCCGGCCAGCGCTGCACCACCCTCCGCCGCCTCATCGTCCACGACAGCGTCTACGACCAGCTCATCCCCCAACTCAAAAAGGTCTACGCCTCCGTCAACATCGGCGACCCCCGCGAACCCAACACCCTCGTAGGCCCCCTCATCGACGAGCGCGCCTTCCAAGCCATGCACAAGGCCCTCGAAGAATCCCGAGCCACCGGCGCCGCCATTACCGGAGGCCACCGCGTCGGCATCGAAAATGGTGCCGCCAGCGAGAACTCAGACGCCTTCTACGTCCGCCCTGCCCTGGTCGAAATTCCCACTCAAACCGATACCGTCAAACACGAAACCTTCGCCCCCATCCTCTACGTCCTGAAATACTCCGACTTCCACGAAGCCCTCCGCCTCCACAACGGCGTCCCCCAGGGCCTCTCCTCCAGCATCTTCACCATGAACCTCCGCGAGGCCGAGCAGTTCCTCTCCGCCACCGGCTCTGACTGCGGCATCGCCAACGTCAACATCGGCACCTCGGGCGCCGAAATCGGCGGAGCCTTCGGCGGCGAAAAAGAAACCGGAGGAGGCCGCGAATCCGGCTCCGACGCCTGGAAGCAATACATGCGCCGCGCCACCAACACCATCAACTACGGCACCGACCTACCGCTAGCCCAGGGCGTCAGCTTCGACATCACCTGAAGTTGCCGGCTTTTTTCCGGCCGACTTCTTGTACGTCATCCCGTTCTTTGTTTGTCATTCCGCAGCGAAGCGGAGGAATCTGCTGTTGTCGTTGCCGTTGTTTTCCCCTAAACCAAAAGCACTGTCATTTCGACCGAAGCGGCTCACAGTCTTATCGTGAGCCGCACAGTGGAGAAATCCACTTCTCTACCGCAACCTACTCAGCCGCAGCCGACTTCCGTCCCGCCAACCGCCCATCCATATCCGCCAGAACATAAACCACCACCGAAAGCATCGCCGCATTCTTCCGGAACTCCACCGGATCCACCTTATCCAGCGTATCCGCCTCCGTATGGTGCCAGTCGAAGTAGTGCGCAGCCGTCGTCCGCGGACTCAGCCCCGGAACCCCATCCGCCATCAACGGCCCGATATCCGACCCACCCCCACCCGCCGAAACCGTATCCGTTCCAATCGGCCCCAGCAGCGAAACAATATCCTGCATCACCGCCAGCGATTGCTTCACATCCGCAGGAAGAGCACTCGCATCAGTAGCAGACGAAACAGCCGCACCGGTAGCACCAGCAGCCGTTCGCGGCCGCCGAGGCCCGCCAGCGCTGCCATACCCCATCCCCAGCGGCTTCTCCGCCCCCTCATCCATCTCGATCGCCGCCACCTGATCGCCAATCTTCTCGCCAATCATCTTGCGATAAGCCTTACCGCCCGCGCCGCCATTCTCTTCATTCACCCAGAACACCAGCCGTATCGTCCGCTTCGGCTTCAGCCCCAGCTTATGGATCAGCGCCACCGCCTCATACGCCGCCATAATCCCCGACCCATCATCCTGCGCCCCCTGCCCCACATCCCAGGAATCAATATGTCCGCCAATCGACACTACCTGCTCCGGATGTTCACTCCCTACAATCTCGCCCATCACATTGCCGGCCTCGACATCCGCCTCCATGTGCGCCTCCATCTGCAGATGTACCGTCACCGGCCCTTCCTTGCACAGCCGCTCAATCATCAGCGCATCCTCCACCGAGATCGCCGCAGCCGGAATCTTCGGCTGCGTCGCGTCATACACCAGCGTGCCCGTATGCGGAATCTGCATCGCCAGCCCCGTCGCCGAACGCACCAGCATCGCCACCGCTCCCTTCGCCGCAGCCCGCGACGCGCCATACGTCCTGTATTGCGTATTCACCCCGTACCCATGCCACCCCGGGTTGTACACCACAATCTTTCCCTTCACCTGTTCCGCCGTCATTGCATCGAGAGCCGCAAAGCTAGGCACAAACACCACCGGCGCCGTAATCCCCCCGGCGGGCGTCGCCACGCTCATCCCCAGCCCAAGCATATGCAGCGGCCTCGTAATCGGTCCGGCCTCGCCTTTATAAAGCATCGCCCCCGACTCACTCCCTCGCACCCACCGCGGCACCATCACTGGCTGCACCTTCACATTTTGCAGTCCCGCCTTGCGCATCAAATCCGCGCCCCACGCAATCGCCGCATTCAACTGTGGCGTTCCGCTCAGCCGCTTGCCCACGTGGTCGCAGAGATACGTCAACGCCGTATAGCCATCCTCATCGGTCTCCGCCGCCTGCAGAATCCTATCCGCATCAGCCTTGTACTTCGCCGCCAGCGGACCCGCAACCCCCGGCATCCCCGGCTCCGGCTTCGCATCCGGCGCACCCATCTGCCCAAACAACGGCTGAGCAACGCACAGCGCAGCCCCCATCAACACAGCGGCAAAACCTCTCATGCAAATTCTCCCTTTTCCTTTGACCATAGAACCTAACTCAATCCAGCACAAGCTCCCACGAAATCCGCTAGGGGGCTAGTTTCCGATAGCCCCGGTGCATTCGATAGGTCGCTGCAACACCATCTAGTAGAAGTTTTTCTATTGAGGGATGGTGTTTATGAGTGAAGGAAAGCAGTCGAGACTATCTCCCGGGCAGAAGGCAGATGTCTGGAGCCGATGGAAGGCGGGGGGAGTCGTTGCGTGAGATGGGGCGTGCCTACGGCAAGCCCCATAACTGCATTCGCTGTGTGTTGTTGCCGCGCGGAGGGATTGCTCCAGCCGCTCGCCAGCGCTCTCGCCTAGCGCCTCACCTTGGCTGAGCGAGAGGACATTTCGCGAGGAATCGCTTCCGGCATCATCGATGCGCACGATAGCCAGCGGCCTCGATCGGGCGGCGTCGACAGTGAGCCGGGAGGTCACGCGCCATGGCGGCGGTGCAGCCTATCGCGCCCACGATGCGGATCACCAAGCCTGGGGGTCGGGGTTACGACCCAGGAGGTGTCTTCTTGCCAGCAACCGCAAGTTGCGGAAGATGGTTGCGAGTAAGCTGGGGTTGGACGGGTCGCCGGAGCAGATTTCCGGATGGCGGAAGACACAGTATCCCGACGACGAGAGCATGCGCGTGTCCGACGAGACCATTTACCGAAGCCTGTTCCTCCAGGCGCGGGGAGTGCTGAAACAAGAGCTGATGGAGCACCTGCGGAGCCTGCGGCGCATGCGCCGCAGGCTCCATGCAACGGTCAGCGGACAGTCCCGCAGCCAGATCGTCGATGCCGTCTCGATCCGTGAAAGGCCCGCGGAAGTGGAAGACCGAGCGGTTCCTGGGCCTTGGGAAGGTGATCTGCTGAGCGGCGCAAAGAACAGTTACATCGCGACTTTAGTGGAGCGTCATTCACGCTTTGCCATGCTGGTCAAGGTGCCGGGCAAAGACACGGAAGCGGTCGTTCAAGCCTTGAGCCGGCGGGTTCGTAAACTCCCGGCGACCCTGCGGCGTGCGCTGACCTGGGATCGCGGGTTGGAGATGGCCAGGCACAAGGAGTTTACCGTGGCCACCAAGGTGAAAGTGTACTTCTGCGCCTTCCATCGGCTCCAGACATCTGCCTTCTGCGTAGGGAGATAGTCTCGACTGCTTTCCTTCACTCATAAACACCATCCCTCAATAGGAAAACTTCTACTAGATGGTGTTGCAGCGACCTATCGAATGCACCGTCGTGTATTGGTCGTGCTCTTAGACCCGATTTTTGAGGCCGCTCAAGTTGCTTTGAATGTTATAGATACGACCAGGTAATGAGCGCCGCCAGCCTTTTGTCGGCCAGCAACGCCTGAAATCAGCAGCTCGCTTAAAATAAATAACTTGCCGAAAATGCAAAAGCCTTCCCCGCACCGGTGACTTCTAGTTACTACTTGTAAGTTATTGATTATAAATGGTGGCCAGAGACGGCATCGAACCGCCGCCGACGGCCTTTTCAGGGCCGCCTAGCAAGCGAACTAAGTGTCCTGGAATCAGCGGATATCGTTGAGACGATTAGCGTTGTGGCCTCCTCCTTTTAGGATGGTTTAGGACCATTTGGGATGGTTTCGACCGTACGATGGTCGTGTATTGGTCGTGTGACCCAGACGCTGAGATTCTGCAGCATTCAATCGAATGAACCGCTCCGCAAAATGGATGGCCACTGAATAGGGCCACACACTCAGCACTATGATGCCATCAATGATGGATGAGGCGTCATGAAGAAATCCGCAGCGAATCAATTAGTAGCGATCACTTATCCGAGAAGCCGGTTTTTCGTCCATCTCTAACAATGTCTGCGGTGTCAAGGCGTTTTTCGAGCGCAGGACGGCACGAACTCCGAGGAGTTGCTTCGATAGCGCTTTGGTTGAAGAACTCATCATCGATGACGAAGGCTCGCATCTAATCTTTCGGGCGGAACTCGGTCCGACCCAACCATCTCTCCGATCGCACGTTCGACCATGATTACTACTTCGAACTCCCTGGATAGGGAGCGGGATGCCCAATCAAGTGGCCGGTGATTTACTTCACACCATG
>DATMPD010000205.1:0-3574 GCA_035567955.1 Edaphobacter sp. | reverse complement strand
CACATCAGGCAGCAGCGTCTTGATAATGTCCTTCGCTCGCACACCATGCGGTATCTCGAAGGTCTCCGCGTTCGGCAGGTTGTACAACTCCGCCCACCGGCGCCAGCTGCGCACCACCGACTCGATCGAGCTGACCAGCACACCATCCATATCGAACAAGATGCCCTTTGCAGTCACCCTCACCGGCCCCGTCAATCTGCACTCCCCTCAAGCACAAACGCCTGCGCCGCCGCCAGCACCTTCGCCACCGACTCCGCCGAACAGCTCTCGCAGTACACCCGCAGCAGAGGCTCTGTCCCCGAGGCACGCAGCAGCAACCAAGTCTCCGCGGCATTCTTCTTACCTGCACACCCAGGATTGTCGAGGAAGAATTTAATGCCATCCAGCGTCTCCACCCGAAGCACCTGCATCCCGGCAAACTCAGCTCCGTCTTTCACAGCGCCGGCCCGAGCAATCGCCGACTGTTTCACCGCCTCATCGATATGCATATCCACGCGCCCATACTGGTGTTCCCCAAACTCCTCCTGCAACGCTGCAACCAGCTGCCCCAGCGTCTTCTTCTCGTCCGCCATCACGTTAGCCAGCAGCAGGCAGTTCAGCAGCCCATCCCGCTCCGGCAGGTGCCGGCTGATCCCGACGCCGCCCGACTCCTCTCCGCCAATCAGGATCTCCTTCTCAAGCATCAGGTCCACCACGTACTTGAAGCCGATCCCATGCTCATTCAACCCGCGTCCATACTTGGCCGCGATGCGGTCGACCATCTTCGTCGTATTGAAGGCCCGCGTCACCTCACCCGGCCACTTCTTCCGCTCCAGCAACCAGTACGCCAGCAGGCTCAGAATCTTGTGCGCATCCACCACGTTCCCATGCTCATCGACCGCGCCCACCCGGTCGGCATCACCATCGGTGATCAACCCCGCATCGCACTTCTCCGCGACAACGGCCTCCACCGCCGCCTTGATATGCGGCAGAATCGGCTCCGGATTGATTCCCGGAAACGCCGGATTGATCTCGCTGCGAATCTCCACAAACGGCACCCCCGCCTTCGCAAAGATGCCCGAGATCACGCCCCTCCCTGCCCCATACATATCGTCGATCAAAAACTTGTACCCCGAAGCGCGAATCGCATCGAGATCGACGAACCGCGCAATCGCCGCGACATACTCCGGATTGAAGTCCACCTCGGTAATCGCCGCAGGCGCCGCACTCTTCGGCAGAGCCTTGCCCAGATATCCTTCGATCGCCGTCATGATCGACGGCTTACCCGATCCCCCATAGCTCGCCTTGTACTTCACCCCGTTCCACTCCGCAGGATTGTGGCTCGACGTAATCATCACCCCGCCCGCCGCCTTCCGCTCCCGCACCGCATAGGAAAGCGCAGGCGTCGGTGTAATCTCCGCAGCCATACTCACCGGAATACCCGCAGAAGCAAGCACCTCGGCGACAACCTTCGCGAAGGAGCGCGATCCAAACCGCGTATCGTAGCCAATACAAACGCCGGCCGCCGGACTCTCGTGCGCCAGAACATAGTTCGCAATCGCAGCCGCCGCGATCCGAACATTCGCGTAAGTAAAGTCGTCCGCGATAATGCCGCGCCAGCCGTCCGTCCCAAACTTCACCACTGTGGTCTCTGCCATGTTTGCTCGTTCTTCAATTTCGACTATTAAATCAAATCGTCCCGTCCCGCATTCTTAAGTTCAGCGACCACCTTGCCCACATCCTGCGATCGCTCGCGAGTCGTAATCAGCAGAGCATCCTTCGTCTGCACCACCACAAGGTTGCTGACGCCCACCAGTGCGATCACCTTGCCCGGCGCATGAACATAGTTCCCGGTCGAGTCGATGGAGATGCAAAGCGGGTCATCGCCATCGAACACGTTCGTAACGGAAACCGTCTCCGGGGGACAGCCCGAAGCATGCTCATGCAGCGCAGACCAGCAGCCTAGATCGTTCCACTGGAAATCGCCAGGAAGACAATAGATCTCCGCGCCAGCCTCGCCCTTGGCCGAACGCGGCTCAAGCACAGCGTAGTCGATGCTGATGTTCTCGCACTGCGGATAAACCTCGGCAAAAACGCGATCGAAGTCCGCCTTCGAGGTCCTGTACGCCTCGGCGATCCTCTCCAGCAACGGCGCCATCGCGGGACGATGCTCGCGAATCGCATTCGCCAAAGTCCTCGCGCTCCACAGAAAGATTCCCGCGTTCCACGCATAGTTGCCGGACGCGACGAACTGCTCCGCCAGCCCCGCGTTGGGCTTCTCTGTAAATCGCTTCACCCGCCGAACCGGAATATCCTGCGAAGCCTCAACCTTCGCGCCCAGCTCAATGTAACCGTAACCAGTCTCCGCTCGCGTAGCAGGAACGCCAAGCACAACGATCTTGTCTCCACTCGCGGCAACCGCAATGCCCGCCCGAAGAACCTCAGCAAACCGCGCCAGGTTCTTCACCACATGATCCGACGGAAAGACGCCGATGACCGTCTCAGGCTCACTCTTCTCCAGCAGAAATGCAGCCAGCGCGCACGCAGGAGCAGTATTCCGCGCCGCAGGCTCACTCAGAATGTGTTCGCGGGGAACCTCAGGAAGCTGCTCGGCAATCAGATCATCAAGGAGGTCGTTGGTGATAACCCAGACATCGCCGGGTTCAGCCAGCGGAGCCAGCCGATCCACCGTCTGCTGGATCATCGTGCGCTCCCCATCCAGAGCCAGCACCTGCTTCGCCCGCGCCTTCCGGCTTCGCGGCCAGAACCGTGTTCCACTTCCACCTGCAAGAATCACCGGAGCAAACTTCTGCTCCGTTTTACTGCCTTCAATCGGCATAAGTCTCCATCTCAAGGCCCTATCTCATGGAAAGGCCCGCACCGAAATGCGGGTCATCCCCTAAAACCAACTACCAGCGCAACATTTAACCCAGGGTCGCGAAATACTCCCGCATCCGTTTCACGCCCTCATCGACCACATCGGACGAAACCGCGTAGGACAACCGGATATGTTCGTTGGTTCCAAATGCCTCCCCTGGAACAACGACAACATGCGCCTCACTCAGCAGCTTCGCCGCCAGATCCGATGCAGATTTAATACCGCCCTTGCCGATGAACCTGCTCACATTCGGATACACATAAAAGGCCCCCTGCGGCACCGTGCAGCTCAGCCCTGGAATCGTCTTGAAGCCTGCCAATATCTGATCGCGCAGCTTGATATAGTCGGCGCGAAACTCGGCCACACATTCCTGCGATCCAGTCAGCGCAGCGATCGAGGCACGCTGCACCATGCTTGCGGTATTCGATGTGCTCTGCGACTGCAGCTTGCTCATGGCCGCGATAACCGGCTTTGGACCGAGCGCAAAACCTGCTCTCCAACCTGTCATCGCATAAGTCTTCGAGAGCGAGCCCAGCACAACGATGTGCTCTTTGCAATCGGTAAACGAACCGCCGCTGACGATCTCACCGGTAAAGTTGAGGTAGACGTAGCACTCATCCAGCAGCACATAGATGCCGTTCTTATGGGCAAGCCGCACGATGGCCTCCAGATCCTCCGGGGCAACAACCGCACCCGACGGATTCGACGGAGTATTCA
>DATMPD010000204.1:0-13772 GCA_035567955.1 Edaphobacter sp. | reverse complement strand
CATAGCTGCGTCGAGCTTGATCTTGTACGTTCTGATGCCTGCGTGTTCGGCGGTGAAGGCGACTTCTTTGTCGCGCTTGACGCCGGATTTGCCGCCGGTGATGCCGCCGAAGCTTCCGATCTGGAACTCCCTGCGGTCGCCCTTCTTTTCGAGGCTGATGAGGACGAAGTCGGAGGAGCTGGCGCCATCGGGGACGTAGATGTAGAAGACGGGCAGACGGTCCTGAATGATGTTTTTCGATTGCGGCCCGTTGAGATACGCATCCCAGTGTTCGTTGCGCAGGCCGTAGGTGAACATGCTGCCAGCCTTGCCTCCGACCTTGGCCTGGCTGATGGCCTGTCCCTCGATGAGGATGAAGGCGTTGCTGTTCTTCCAGTAGACGCCGACCTCCGGGGGCGGGAGGTTGGGGTCGTTCGAGATGGGTGTGGCGGCGACTACGACCTGGGCGGCAGGAGGCGCGGGATTGATCATCACCTTGATGACTTCGTCGGAGACTTTGGCGGCTTTGAGCTCCTTCAAGCCATCGACGCTGGTGTCGAATTGCAGAGTGCCTCCAGCAGCGGCGCCACGGATCTTGGCGATGATGAGGTCGTCGGAGAGGCCGATGGAGGTCATGTCGATGACGTCTTTGTTGGTGATTCTTTTGCCGAGCTGCTGGCTCCACGTGGTTGAGGCGAGCAGGAGGAAGAGAGCCGCTAGCAGAGAGGTGAGACGTTGCATGAGACCTCCTAACCAAAGTTCAGGTCGGTAGCCCGGGGTCCCTTGTATCGCTGGTGCTCTACGCTAGGAATTTAGCACAGGCATGGGAGAAAAATTCATTCTCTCCGATGAGGAATAAACTCGTTCCCCGCCAGTTCTCCTTAGAGAGTGAAGGACCAGGCGGAAGGGTGGATTCATGACACGCGACGAGCTGATGGTGAACCAGGTAAATATGTGGCAGGCACTTTCGGGCGAGCAATCGATGACGCTTACGCTCGCGGTGGAGATGCTCCAGCGTTGTCATTTGTCTCCGTATCAGATTCTGACGAAAACGATGAGGGCTCTTGGGGGTTCGCAACATGATTCGTAGAGGATGAGGGTTGCGACTTGCACCTTTGCCCATGGTGCCCCCCTCCCCGGTCGAAAGTGCGCAAAGTCTTCGAAGGAAGAGGGTTAGGTTTGGACTTCGGGCGGCGTTTGGGGCTTCTTTGTGGGGGAGGGTGGCTGGTGCCTGCCTTTTATTCGGTTGATTGGGGACGGCTTTTTGTCAAGTATGGAGAGGTGTGTGACGCGGTTTGTCAGCGCTCGAATGCCCACTCATGCGATGAGTCTGCATGCGTGGGCACCGGGGAGTGTGTTTCGGTTTAGAGAGCGGCGATGCCGTTGAAGCCGACTGACTTTGGAAGGTCGCCGGCCTGGCCGAGACTGGTGAGGGTGCCATCGTTCTGATTGATGGCGAAGACGCCGATATTTCCAGACTGCGAGTTGATGGTGTAGACGAATCTTCCGTCGGCGCTGACGGCTATGTCCACATTGTGGCTGCCGGCGGGGTTGTTGCCGAGGATAGTTCCAGCGATGGGAGTGAGGGAGCCGTCTTTGCCGATGTTGAAGCCGGAGACGTTGTCGCTGCCGGAGTTCGAGACGTAAACCCATCTTCCGTCAGGGGTGATGGCATCCCAGCAGTTTCCGGCCGCGAAGGTTGCAAGGCTGTGGGTGATCGCGGTGACGGTGCCGTTGGAGTTGACTTTGTAGGAGGAGATGGCGGAGCCGTTGGTGGCGCCGGCCGGGCCGGTCTCGGAGACGATGGCGGCTCCGTTGGGGGCGAAGGCTACGGAGAAGGTACCGGGAGCGGGGTTGGGGTTGACGACGATAGGCGAGAGGGTGCCGTCGGGCTGGACGTGGAAGACGTCGATGTTGTTGGCGACGCGCTCAGTGACGACGAGGAACTGGCCGTCAGGGCTGAAGGCGAGCGAGGCGCCTCCGGTGGTGGTGCCGGTGAGGAAGGCGGTGGAGTTTTTGATTTGCCTTAGCTGACTGCCGTTACCGAGGTTGAAGCCGACCAGGCTGCCGGCGCCGCCGCTGTTGAGAACGTAGACGAGGCCATTGAATTCTGCGATGGCGGAGGGCTGAGCGCCGCCGGAGGGAGTGTTGCTGAGGAAGTTGAGAGCGCCTGATTTGTGGACGTTGAAGACGGTGACGTCGCCGCTGCCGGCGTTGACGGCGAAGAGGAGGGAGTGGTCGCGGCTGAGGGTGAGGGAGCCTTGCGACTCAAGTGGGTCGGTGATGCCTCCGCTGCCACGGCCGTGGGTGTCGTAGGAGACGCTTTCGCCGAGGGTGCCGTTGGCATTGCGTGCAAAGGCGATGACTTCATTTTCGCTGGCGTCGTTGTTCATGACGAAGACGGCACCGGCTGCATCTTTGAATTGGGCAGAGGCGAGAGCTGGACATGCGACGCCAACTCCGACGGCGAACATCAGGAGACTTCGAGTTGCTTTCAACATTTGCTGCTCCTTGTGAAGACGGGTCGCGCGAGGCGAGCTGGGGCGTTGGGTGATCGGAGGGGATCACACTGCGGCCCGCACTGGTTTCGCGCAAATGTTGGAGTAGCCGGAGTTGGAAAGGTTACAGGAAAGCTGGAGGCTGGTGTGGCCGCTGCGGTGTTCCCAGCGGCCAATGAAGACGATTCAGGCGTCCGGTATTTAAGGCATGGAGAAATGTCGTATGGGACTCTTCACGCCATCGCTCTTACCAGTCGCCTGCGTCGAGTCCACGGTGTAGTAATAGGTCGTTTTTGGCTGCAGTCCTGCGACGAGCACGCGAAAGACGGTTGTGGGGTGGTTCCGGTTCAGCCGGATGTGAGATTGCGCTGTCTGGTCAAGTTCTTTGGGATTGGTACCGTAATGCACGACTCCGAAATGCTCGTCCGAGCCCCCGGGGTTGTCGCTTGTCCACGTGATGATGGCCGACTTGTCGTCAGCACTAGCCGATTCGAGCTCTGGCCCGTGCGTGATCCTGACGTGCGCGGCTGTTGGAGCAGGAGGAGGAATTGTCTTAGGAGCGTACGGACTTACCTGGGCTGCGATCAAGTTTGAGAAGAGCAGGCTGCCCGCCGCAGCCGCTAGTCTCACATGAAGTCTATTCATTGTTAGAACCTCAGAGAGAAATTGCCCGATTCCTGTGGGTGATAAGAACAAGAAAGGCGCATGGGGGACACATGCGCCTTTCTTGCAGTTGGCCGTTACCGTATTTGTTGCATTAGTTGTTGCATTCGCTCGGCGGAGATTATTGTGGAATTGCCTTGAGTTGCAGCAGTACCACCGGTCATGCAAGCGCCGGTAAAGGTATTGATGTCGGGGTAAGGTGTCGTGAAACCGTCGGTGAGCGTTTGCAGGAATGTGACGATCTGATTCTCCTCGACATCCGTCAAGCCGAGATGACCGACCGTCATGTCCAGATTCTGCGGGACCTCTGGCGAAGGCCAGCAGTTTACTTTTTCGACGGTTCCCGCAGGGCAGTTTCCAGACGAGACCGACTGTTTGTACACGTCGCGGGTGTTGTAGAAGTGTACGAGCTGCTTCAGGCTCTTGATGTAGCCGTTATGGAAGAACTCCTTCTGGAAGTAGGGGCCTGGAGCTTCGGTGGTCGGACACTGCGGCGGCACCAGGGCCACATCACGCGCTGTAGACGTCTGCATTTTGCCGTCGGAGACTGAGGCGAATTGTGTCCAGGTCGAGTTGGGGTTGGGAGCGGAGCCGAAGCCGCTTCTGAGGAAAGCTCCTAAACCTAAATCGGTGTAGGAGAAGCCTGTCGGATTGAGGGTAAATCCGAAGAAATCGGGCGTGTTCTCAAAATAGAAGGCGTCCCGTGGATTCTTGGGCAGACCGAGGTTGGCGGAGCCGAAGCAGGTGAACACAGGCGTCGTGTCCGCTATTGCCCCGGTGTCTCTGCCGCCGGTCATGCCCGCAGTGCCACCGTGTTTCACAGTGGGTGCAGGGGCGGTTGACCTGCCGTCGAGATGGCATGAGTTGCAATTCCCTCTGCCGCGGAACAGATCGTACCCAGCCTGCTCCTCCGGTGTCAGGGTGTAGTCGCCCGCCAGAAAGGCGTCGAATTTCGACGTAAACGGGCTGACTGATAGGCTCTTCTCGAAGGCGCTAAGGGACTGCGCCCAGTGATCATAATCCGCATTGGAACGGGTGCGGTCCGACGGACTCAACATAACTGGTGTAGCGCTCCCGCCGAGCGAGGCAGCTCCATTTGGCGTGGCGCAGATTTGCGCGATATTTGCCGGCCAGGTGATGTCGAATGAGCCAGCACCCCATATCAGCTCGAAGAGGGGTCTGTACGGAGCCAGTGAAAGTTTGTATGTGATGCAGGCGGTGTCAGGGTTGCCCATTTCTGCCGGATCGACGGGAGGAAACTGCGACTGCTCGGCGTCGGTACTCCTCAGCAAATATCCGGTTGCGCGTGAATCCCAGAAATTCCCGCCGAAGAAGGCGTCCTCTAACTCGTTGAACTGGAGCGGAGGGAAGTAGCTCGAATAGGTGTATCTCTGCGCAGTCCGCTTGCCAGCCCGGAAGTGAACCGATCCGGGATACGCGATCATCGTTAGATTCACCGACGGAATCGGGCCGCTAAAGCCGGCGTATGGCATGTGGCAGGACGCGCAGGCTACATTGTTAAACGGCGAGATGGTTTTGTCGAAGTTCATCAGCTTGCCGAGTACTTCTACTGACTGAACTCCGGTGCCCTGAAGGATTGGCGGGTTGCCTGTCAGAGTCGGGGGCGGGATTGCCTTCCACTGCGTGATAGCTTCAGCTTCGATGAAATCCACTTCCCGCTCCACTCGTGCTAACTCGGAGACAATATCGGTGGGGAGAATGCCCGTCGGGTACGGGTTGTAGATCGTTGTCGGGGGCTGACTTTGCCCATGCACGATGTGGGTTGTGAAAACTGTACCGATCGCGAGCGTCACGCTGACGCCGGCTATTGCCGCCAGATGTTTTTGTTTCATCGGAGACCTCCCGCGCATTTACAGCGCGCTGCAGGGGACAGGCCCGCTCAGCGAAGACGAGTACACGCGAGCGCGCACATCAGCCTTGTCGATTCAACCGAACCACGATTCGAGCGATAGAAACCGTAATCTAAACTTCTCGTTCGTACGAAGCCTCATGGTCGAAAGGCTCAATGGCAGGACTGGGGAGGATCGACCACGGGAAGAGCCCCTTAGAACCTGGGAGGGATTCAGAGCGCCTTCACGGGAGAGATCATGCCTCCGATGGAGTTTCGATGTCAAGAGCGGAGCGTGAAAATTTTTTGACGATATCGCAATGTTTTATATCTGACTGAATGGGGTTGCTACAGAGGGAGCCGCTGACAGGGACTTCGCTCGAATGCCCACTCGTGCGATACGACTGCAGGAATGGGCACTCGGGCGATCGGTTGTTTTAGAGAGCGGCGATGCCGTTGAAGCCGACAGACTCTGGGAGGTCGTCTGCTGCGCGAAGATGGGCAACCTGCATCACGGCGTCAGGGTTTGATGACGTCGGGGAACTTGAATACCGTGCCGGCGATGGGCAGCACGACATCGACTTGCTGCTGCTTCATTCCCGGATCGCGTTTGAAGTAGACGCGGCCGTGGACCGCCTGGTTGGGCGGGATGGTGATTGCCTTCAGATGCGGGGTTGCTGCGGCGAGCTCGATGGCTTCCTGGATGGCTCTCTGTTTGGCTGCCTCGAGTTCGCTGGCTTCGGGATCCGGATTGGGATCCGCCAAGAGGACGTCAGAGGCTGCGTTCGGTGTGGCCCGGGTTGGAGCGGGGATGTTTTCTAGTTGAGAGGGCGGGACGTAGAGGAAGACTTTGGGCCTGGAGGCGAGGGCCTGGATGCGGAAGTCTTCGGGGGAGAGGCTGATGGGGGTGGGGGTGAGGTTGGTGATGCTGACGTCGGCGCGGGTGTAGCGGCCTTCGTTGGAGAGGAAGACCATGACGCTGAAGCGGTCGGTGCTGAGGATCTTGTAGTCGTGGCCGAAGATGGTGTGGTGGATGCAGCCTGTGTTGGGCTGGCAGACGACAACGTTGGCGTTGCGGGGCAGATTGGCCGCGAGTGAGAGGGTGGTCGAGGTGAAGATTGAGGCGAATACAACAATGCGGAAGGGAGTCATCGGGGAGCCTCGCCTACTGATGTGTAGAGAGTAGGAGCGGGTATCTCTTTAGCCAATGACACGGAAGTGGTAGGTGCGGCCGCCCTCCCGTCAAAAAGCGCGCAAAGTCTTAGAAAAAATGGGGTTAGGTCTGGACTTCGGGCGGCGCTTGGTGTCTTCGGGAGAGATCGAGAGGCTGTTCTGGTGGGAGGTTTGTCAAGGGAAGACGTCTTCGATCAGGACGCTTGCTTCAAGCTTCTTCTAACTGACTCCTGATTTGCGAGACCTTAATATGGTGATCGCTCCGAGGATTCCAGTTGCCATCATCGCAAAGGTGGAGGGTTCGGGGGTGGAGGCGGCTTCGGGCGTGATGGTCAAGGTAAATAGGATGCCGCCCCGGGTGTTCTGGGGGACGCCGTTGAAAAACTGGGGTAGCGAATAGGTTCCGGGGAGGAACATGACGGTCGCCAGAGGTTCAAGATTTGGGATGACGAGCCAGGCCACATCTGGTCCGGTGAGTGTGTAGTCGGTGTAGGTGCCGGGTCCGCCACCAAAGATAGAGGGGGTGATGTAGAAATCGAGGCTCCGAATGCCAACTTCGTAGTTGAGATAGAAGTTGAGGTTCGAGGAGTAGCCGCTAAGGCCATTGACCGATGTGGCGACGTTGGCGAGACCGGCAGAAACCAGGTGCGGATGGTTAAACACGGTGAATGAGGCGGGCGCCGAGAAGGTGATGATGTTTCCGTCGCCTGTAAGAACGAAGTCGTCGACGGTGACGGCGTGGGCGATTCGGGGGAGAAACAGGGCAGAGGCAAGAAGGGCAGTGAATAGAGCTTTGCGCCTGGCGGGATTCCCTCGTTTGATTTGTGGGATCAGGATGTTTTGTGAAATCAGGATGTGCCAGTTTGGCGGGGGAGTCAAGCTGGGAGATTGGGCCGACGCGGATTTGTAAATTTGGGGGAATGAGCGCTTTTGCGTCTCGCGGTGAAGGCGATGAGGCCGATGGCTCCGGTGGCGAGCAGAGCCAGACTGGAGGGCTCGGGTGTGGCGGCGTTTGAGGAATCCGGAGTGATGGTGAGGGTGTAGTGGCGGATCACCGGGAGGCTCGGGTCGTTAAGAGTGAGGGTGAAGGTTCCTATCAGGAAGGTGGGATTCGCAGCGTCGGGTTCGAAGAGCTGGGGGCCAAGGAATCCTTCGGTAGGAGGGCCTATCAACAGTCCTCCTCCGAAGCGGCCGGTGAGAAATGTAATGCCTCCCTCGCTGGAAATGCCGTCAGTAGTGACCAGGGTAGAGACAAAGAAAGAGGTCTCGGAACCGGGAAGGCAAGCGTTATTGCCCGGGGGGCAGGTGAGAGGATTGCCTGGAGGCGAGGCCGGGAGGGAGAAGGTGGCCGTGGTGCCATTGCCGGTGAGGACGAAGTCGTCGATGGTGTCGGCGTGGGCGGTGAGGGGGAGAGTGAAGGCAGAGGCAAGGACGGCGAGGGTGAAGAGAGCTTTGCGCATCGAGGGACTCCCTTCTTTTGTCTTTGTGTCTTTTGTTTTTGTGGACTCAGGATGCGCCTATGCGGAGGCGGAGTCAAGGTAGAAGTTGGACCGGCGCGGCTTGCGGGCTTCTTTCCTCCGACGGCACTTCGGTGTTTACTGGTGATGGGTAAACTCGATGACCGCTGACTCGCGCAGCCCGACCGCAGGACCGAGCGAAAGCCGCTTCCAACTGCTTTCCAGTGAGTCGCTGTCGATGGTGGAGATGGTCCTCTACGCGGCACTGGGTTTGATTCTGTCGTTAACTGCGTTGTTCGCTTTGTTCACGGCTTGCCAGGCGCTGTGGCGCGGTCTCTCGGCAGAGGCTTCGGCAAGTACTGTGGTGGAGGTAATCGATCGGCTTCTCGTGGTGTTCATGCTGGTGGAGATCCTGCATACGGTGCGAATCTCGATCCGGTCCCACATTCTGGTGACGGAGCCTTTTCTGATCGTGGGTCTGATCGCTACGATTCGACGTATTCTCGTCATTACCCTGAACGCGGCGAATCTGACCAATACCTCTAACTGGGGAAATGACGGTCCGGCAAAGCTGCGGGCGTCGATGCTCGAACTCGCGCTTCTGGGCGGAACGGTGATCGTGCTGGTGATCTCGATTCACATTCTTCGAAAGAGCAAGTCTCCTGAGGAAGAAGAGGAGACAAGGAGAGCCGAGGGTCGCGGGAGTGCACAGCACGGGTAGGCTACGCGCCGCCTTATCGCGATGAGACCGCGCGCCGCCCGGCGGATTGGATTATGGAAACGGAGGGACGATCCCGATGGCGGTGGCTCAGGTGTGGAAGAGTTCGAAGTTCACGATTGAACGCAATCAAGGCAGGACGCCGGGTACAGTCATCTTTCGATTGTCAGGGCCGTTTACGGCGCGGGACATGTTCGGCTCGCTTTCCCCGACTGCACTACGCAATACGTTTGAAGCGGAGGAGGACAGCGAGCCGCAGGCTCTCCATATTCTGGACCTGACGGAGGTGCCGTATATGGATTCTGCGGGGCTTGGGCTGATCGTCAGCCACTATGCCCGGTGCCAGGGCAGAGGCGTTCGGCTGGTTGCGGCGGGAGTGAGTCCACGCGTGCTGCAACTGTTGGAGATGACTAAGGTTGACGGATTCTTAACGAGGATCGGGACGGTTGAGGAGGCGGATCGGGAGTCTTAGAACGAGACTACGGACTTTTCCGCTTTTAGCTGCTCTTCCTCGATCTGCTGTTCTTCACTGGGGACTTGATTCAGGATGCGCTGAGCTCTGCGGTCGTCGAATTCGTTCTCCCACCTCGCAATGACAATGGTTGCGACGCCGTTGCCGATGAGATTGGTGACAGTGCGCATCTCTGACATGAATCGATCCACCCCCAGCAGCAGGGTGATGCCTGCGACCGGAATCGAGCCGAGAACGGAGAGGGTCGCCGCGAGAGTGATAAATCCGCCACCGGTGACTGCCGCGGCGCCCTTGGAGTTGAGCATGAGCATGAGGAGCACGAAGGCCTCCTCGCGGATGGAGAGATGCGTGTTGGTTGCCTGTGCGATGAAAAGAGCGGCAATGGTGAGATAGATCGAAGTGCCATCGAGATTGAACGAATACCCGGCGGGAATCACCAGTCCGACGACGGATTTGGAGCAGCCCAATCGCTCCATCTTGACGATCATCCGGGGAAGGACCGTCTCGGAAGACGATGTCCCGAGCGCGATCAGAATCTCCTCGCGAATATATTTGAGGAACTTCCACAGACTGATCCCCTGCGAGTGGCAGATGAGTCCCAAGGCGATGAAGATGAAGCTGAGACTGGTGAGGTAGACGCAAAGTAGAAGTTTGCCGAGCGAGAGCAACGTGACCAGGCCGAACTTGCCGATGGTGAACGCCATCGCTCCGAAGGCTCCGAAGGGTGCGAGCTCCATCAGGACGGCGATGATACTCGACATCATGTGCGAGATGGATTCGCAGAGGCCAACCAGGCGATTGTCGTCGTCCAGCGAGATAAGGGCCAGCCCACAGAGGATGGCCAGAAGCAGTACCGGAAGCACCTCGCCCTTGGCAAAGGCGCCGCCGAAGCTGTCCGGGATCATGTTGAGGATGAAGTCGCTGAAGCTGAGATGTTTCGCGTCGCTTGCATACTGGGCGACGGACTTCATGTCGAGCGTCGCGGGATCTACATTCATCCCTCTTCCCGGCTGAAAGATCGATGCGACGGCCAGTCCGATCAGCAGGGCGAAGGTGGTTACGACTTCAAAGTAGACCAGCGCCTTGATTCCGACGCGGCCCAATCTTCGTGTGCTGCCGATGTTGGCGATTCCAATCACAACGGTGAAGAAGATGACGGGCGTGATCATCATGCGGATGAGCTTGATGAAGACGTCGCCCAGGGGCTTCAACTGTTCCCCGGCGTGGGGAGCGAAGATGCCTACAAGAACTCCGAGAACAATGCCCACGATCACTCGAAAGTAGAGGGTTCGAAAGAAACGGCGTGGCGTGTGTGTTGTCATTGTCAACCATCTCTCCTCAGCTGGTGCCAGGTGGTTCGTCATCGGCTCTCCCTGACGTCCTCGGGAGCATCGAAGATTGTGCTTCAAACAGCAGGGTTAGGTTTCGCAGAGCGAAAGGGGTGCTGGAGTCTCGGAGGGAAGAGCCTGGACGTCGCTCTTCCCGGCCATGGTGCGATCGATATGCGGCGGTCAAAAGGTGAATAAGCCCCCGATCCTGGCTACGCGGGGAGAGACGAGATCGGTTACCACGCCGAAGGTCGAAGCTCCGGTGAGATAGTTCGTCGCAACCGCGGCGCTGCTGTTGAGGAGATTGAATACCTGAAAGTTTGCTTCGATGTGATACCGGTCATGGATGGTGAAGACCTTCGAAGTTTTAATATTCCAGGTGCTGATGAGAGGACCTCTGTATTGCCCGAATGGGCTCATGCGGATCGTGGTCGATCCCTGCTGAAGAGCGGAGGAGTTGAAGGCCGCCAGACGTTGTCCCGGTGTCCCGGATTGCGCGCGAAAGAGGGAAGAGACCTGGAAGCCTTTAGGCAGGTTATAGACGGCGCTTCCTCTAAGCTCCCAGTTCCAGGTGTCATCGGTCGGGAAAGCATTATCGTTTGGACTGCCGATCACATCGGCGGTGCCTTGAAGCCAACGGTGATTCTTGGTCGCCCAGTAGGACGCGAAGCCGTTCCAGCGTTTCGAGTATCTCTTATTGATGGCGACCTCAAAGCTATCGTAGGTGTCCGGACGGTACGAGGGAGTGTTGACGACTTCATTGGCGATCGTGCCTGAACCTTTCACATAGGTGTAGATCGTGACGGGAGTGCTGACACCGTTGAAGGTATCGACGAATGGCACGGGAACGTTGTAGTTATGTCCCACATCAATTCCATTGCCAACGAACGTCGCGACAGGAGTGCGCAGCCCCGCGTTGGTGGCCGCGTTGTACATGTTGAAGATGGAGTGATGGACGTAGCTGAAGTTGACCGCGACGTTTGGAATCAGCTGACGCTCCACTTTGAAGGCGTATTCGTGGGTCTTGTCCTGCTTGAGGTTGGGGTTGAGGATCTGGCTTGTCCCCCCGGTCGCAGCCGTGGGAGTAAGCGATGGAAGTGTAGCGAGGAACGCGGGCGTCACATCGCAGGGATATTCAACCGGAGCGAGCGGAGCTGTCGGGGCGCACGGACCGGTCCAGTTGTACGTTTTGCTCTGCTGGGCATTGGGGTTGAAGGTGGCGGCAAAGGTATCTCCCATGGTGTCGCCGAAGAGTCCGAAGGAACCTTTGAGGACCGTCTTGCCGTTGCCTGTAACGTCCCAGGCTGCACCGACTCTGGGGACGACATCGGTCCAGGTAAGGATGTCCTGGCCGGGGAAAGATTGAGCCGGGAAGATGGCGGAGAATTGTCCCGCCGGTTTGTCCTGCGATGGGTAGAAAGAATGATAGCGCTCCGCTCTTACACCCAGGTTGATGGCCACGCGCTTGAGCGTCCAGGTGTCGGTCAGGTAGATCGCCTGGCTGTAAAGATTATTGATGGAACTGGGGAAAGGATAGTTGTAGATGAGAATCTTATTCGGCGCGCCGTTCTGAAATTGCAACAGGTAGTCGCCGCTGGGCTTGTCGGCGAGGACACGTGTTCCCGCATACTCCCAATCATTCACGGTTCCGAGACTGAACATGTGGTTTCCGCCAAGGTGCGGTTTCGAAGGAATGAAACTGGCCGCCACGCGCATCTCATAACGATTTTGAGGCTTGTTCTGGGTGAACGGGTAAGGCCCGGTGAAGAGCTTGTTGCTCAACTCTTCCTGGCTGGGAGAACCGGCGAAGTCGCTTCCCTTGGTAAAGCCGTAGGTGCCGATGACGCTTGCGGGCATCGATGTGTAATTGACATGGTAGCCCGCATATCCGAAGACTCCGTTGATCAGGAAACGGGGGCCGATGGAAGTCACGACCTCCCCATGCCAGGCGCTGCCGGGCTGAAGTTCGTACTGCGACGACGGCAGGGGAACCGATGGCGATGCACTATTGGCCGAAAGGTACTTTGTGCCGTGTAACTGCGAGAAGAGGAGCTTGGTGCTGGGCTTCACCTGATACGAGACTTTGTAGTTGTATTGGGTGAGCGCAGTAACGATGACTCCTGGCGTCGATCCTGCGCAGTTCCAACATCCCTTGGCATCCGGCGCTGCAACAAAATTTACCTGGCCCTGAGTCACTGCCTGTTTGCTGTAGCCGCCGTAGAACCACAGCTTGTTCTTGATGAGGAAGCCGCCCAGGTCGGCGGCGTAGTCGTAGTAGCCGGTGTCCTTGAGTGGATTTCCTACCGTCAGATTGTTGGGTGGTGCTGCAAGAGCCGGAGTGATGTTGTTTCCCTGGAAGGATGGATTTTCATAGTCACCCTGGACGTCGCCATGGAAGGTGTTTCCTCCCGCCTTCATGACTGCCACCTGAGCTACTCCGGGGAAGCCTACTTCGGCGTTGTTGCCGCTGGTCTTGAACTCCACTTCAGCCAGGGCGAGCGAATCGAGATAGACCGACGAGTCCGCATCCTTCGCGGTCACTGTATTGATTCCTTCGACTTGAA
Source organism: Edaphobacter sp. (assembly GCA_035567955.1). Classification (GTDB taxonomy): domain Bacteria; phylum Acidobacteriota; class Terriglobia; order Terriglobales; family Acidobacteriaceae; genus Edaphobacter. The sequence continues at coordinate 1,071 of DATMPD010000204.1, read as the reverse complement.
GGGTTGGCTGGAGAACGACGCCATAGGTGATGACAGCGGACCGGTTGGCGAGATTGCTGTCTCCGACATCGGGCTTACCCTGCAGACTGACGCCGGCTGCCATCGGGAGCAACTCCTGCAGTCCGAGGCCCTTGGGGGCCTCTGCGATCTCCTGTTGTTGCAGCGTTGACGTTCCGGCGGTGGAGACCGTGTCGACGACGGGACCGGCGGTGGTGACTTCAACCACTTCGGTGACCAGCCCCGTTGTCATTGCGCCGTCGATCTTGGCGGTGAATCCAACGTTGAGCGTAATGTCGCTCTGTACGACCTTGCGGAATCCTTTTGCCTCGAACGTCAGGCGGTAGACGCCCGGTGCGGGGAGGTCAACAAATTTGTAGTTTCCCTGGGCGTCCGTCATCGTGTTCAATTCCGGCACCTGCAGCGCGGGACTGGTTACGGTGACTTTGGCGTTCGGGACGACTCCTCCGGAGGCGTCGGCAACCACTCCGATGATGCCTGCGGTCTGAGCCTGCGCCCATAGCCGCGAAGGCGCAATCACTGCCAACGTCATTCCTGCTACGACGAACAGCAAACGAATTTTGAGAGAAGTTCTTTCCATCTCGTTCCTCCTGAAGGCGTGATTCCGTGAAGCGTTGAGCGGGGCCTGAACCCAGAGTCCGGGCGCAGTGCTCCGGTTGAGCACTTGCGATAAAGCGTTGGCTAAACGGCCCTGAAGCGGGAGGCGATGCCGGATCGATCCGATCGAATCTTCCTGTTCAGAGCCGCACGGGGTGGTGACCACCTTTCGGTAGTTGAAGTGCGTCAATCGCAGCCTTGAATGCTAGTTTTGCCTCTTAGCTTGAAGCGTTATTTAAGCTGAATGGGTTGAACCCATGCTCCGTCTCCTGCGGAATCCCATACTGCAAACCGGACCCATTTCTTTCCTGTTGCGTCGAAGGGAATACTGAACGTCTTGTTGCCGAAAGGACTACATTCGGTGAGATCGATGATCTTCCTGTCCACCTTGGTCCCATCGCTCCAGACCAACTCTGCAAACTCCAGCGGAAAGGTATATTCGATGGTTGCGTGATA
>DATMPD010000203.1:0-3780 GCA_035567955.1 Edaphobacter sp. | reverse complement strand
TCAGGCGGTTTGAGACGGGAAATTGAGTCTGATCGTCATCATCGTGATGGGGCACATGGTTGCTGGTCCACAAAACAGCAGATCCCTCCACTTCGCTGCTCTCCGGTCGGGATGACGCATCGTGGGGGGAAGGTTCGGGATGACGGGTCGTGCGGGAGAGGTCGGGGACGCGCCATATTGAGGAGAATTTTGAACTAAGAAAACTAGTGTCTTTGATCGATGCCGAGGATATTGAGCCAGTCGGTGGGAGTGTGGGCGATGTGATCGGGTGGGGCGTCCTCGAGGGAATGGGGCTTTAGGCCGAAGGTGCAGCCGATGCTGCGGGCGCCGCAGTTGCGGGCGGTGAGGACGTCGACGTCGGTGTCGCCGATCATGATGGTTTCGGAAGGGTGGAGAGTGCGTCCGGCGATGCGTCCGGCCTCGTCGATGAGGGTTTCGAGGCCGTGGGGGTCGGGTTTTTTGGTGTGGAAGCTGTTGCCGCCGTAGTTTTGGAAGAAGTAGGCGGAGAGGCCGAAGTGAGTGCAGATGTCGCGGGAGGGATTGACCGGCTTGTTGGTGAGGACGGCCATGAGCATCTCGGGATGTGCGGCACGGATGGCTTGGAGGGATTGGAGGACGCCGGGGTAGAGGACGGTGTAGTCGAGCTTGTGGATGCGGTAGTAGTCGAGAAAGAATTTTAGAGCTTCGGTCACATATTCTTCGTCGTGGATGTCGCCCTCGGGGTCGCCGAAGGCCCGGCGGACGAGGAGAGAGGCTCCGTCGCCGATGTAGCTGGCGATGACGGCCTCGGGGAGTTCCGGTTTGCCGAAGTGCGTGAGGGTGGCGTTGACGGAGTTGCAGAGGTCGGTGCGGGAGTCGATGAGGGTGCCGTCGAGATCGAAGACGAGGAGGCGGGGAGGCGGGGCGAGGGGCATTATTTTAGGGTAATCGATTCGACGTGGTGTAAGCTTCTTGGCACCAGGAGACACTATGTGCAGAGCGGCGGCTGAAGGTTGGACGCGAAGGCAGTTTGCTGCGGGGCTGGCGGCGGCTGGTGTGATGGCAGGAAGCGGTCTGAGGATGTCGGCGCAGTCGACGATGACGGGCGAAGCGGCGATACGGGAGCTGATGGATGGCAATGAACGGTTCGTCGCGGGGAAGATTACGTCATTTCCGGAAGACCTGAAGATTCTGAAAGAGAAGACGGTGCTGAAGCAGGAGCCTTTTGCTGCGGTGCTGGCTTGCGCCGATTCACGCGTGCCGGTGGAGATTCTGTTTGATCAGAGTATTGGGCACGTGTTTGTCTCGCGCGTGGCGGGCAATATTGTGACACCGGAGATTATGGCGAGTTTGGAGTATGGGGTGGCAGTGCTTGGCGTGAAGGCGCTGCTGGTGCTGGGGCATACGAACTGCGGAGCGATTAGCGCGGCAGTTGCGGCCAAGGAGGTGCCAGGGCAGATCAGCGTTTTGTATCAGCACCTGATGCCGGGGATACGGGGAGCCAAGGGAGACGTTCCGCTGGCGGTGAAGATGAATGCGGCTTACCAGGCGCAGGTGCTAAGGGAGAGCTCGACCGTGATCGCGAAGGCCATCAAGAGCGATGGGTTGAAGGTTGCGAGTGGAAGCTATGATCTGGGGAGTGGCCGGGTGACGCTGGGGAATTGAGCGGAGTGCGGCGGCTCTTGTGGCCGCCGCTGACCTGAATTGCGGTTATTTGATTTGAATATCGCCGGAGCCGGTGCCGACGCGGATGGTGGGTCCGCCGCCGTTGACGACGCCACTTACATGATGTTTATTGAGGCTGCCCTGCATCGTGATGGGCTGCGAGACGCTGATGTTGCCGGAGCCGGTGTCGGCGTCGAGGTTGAAGTGGGCGTTGCCGACGATGAGACGGACGGAGCCGCTGCCTGTACTGAGCTTCCAGTCGGTGGTGGGCTGGCCTGCGGCTTCGATGTCGCCGCTGCCGGTGCTGGCCTTGAGAGCCCCGTTGAGACCGTTGAGGCGAATGCTGCCGCTGCCGGTTTCGGCTTTGACATCGCCGGGCCCGGTCTGCTCGAGTTCAATGTCGCCGGAGCCGGTGCCGAGTGTCGCGGCACCCTGGATGCCGTGGGCGCGGACGGAGCCGGAGCCGCTTTGTGCCTTGATGGTGGCGCCGACGCCCTGGATCTGCACATCGCCGGAGCCGGTGGCGGCATTGATTGCGGAGGTTTTGGGGAGGGTGATGTCGTAGTCGATGCTGATGTTGCGATAGAGGTCGTTGTTATGGCGTTCGCCGATGGTGATCTCGTTGCCGTTCTGAACGATCGGCGGGTTGCTGATGATCTGCTGGATGCGGCTGTCCACGTCATTGCCGCCGCTCATCCAACCATGGCTGGAGTGGAGGTGGGCGGTTATGTGGATCTGATTGCTTGATCCGGGATTGAGATGAATGTAGCCGGAGCCGGTGGAGACCGAAACATTGGGAGAGCCGCTGACGTTGAGAGTGCGATCGAAGTTGCCGTCGGCAGCGAAGGCGGTGGCAGCGGCGAGGGCGAGGGTTGCGGCGGTACTGGCGAGGACTTTGATGGTCATGTGAATTTCCTTTAGTCGACTCTGGTGGGTGCGGTTTGTGCTGGCCCTTTCGAGAAGATGCTGGAGTGTTCCTTGGATGGAGAACCGCAGGTTTGTGACTGGGGTTTGCGGTGCATTCTATTGCTGAAGAATCACGGTGTCACCGGGTTGCAAGCCGGCGAGAATTTCAGTTTTGGTTCCGTTGGAGATGCCGGCTTTGATATCGACTTTGCGGCGGCCGGTCTTTGTCTTGGGGTCAGGGACTTCGACGGAGGCGTTGCGGTCTTTGTCGTAGAGAACGGCCTGCTCGGGGACCGTGAGGACCTTTTTGTGCTCTTCGAGGAGGATCTCGGCGTTGGCGGTCATGTTGGCTTTGAGCTCACCGCCAGGGTTGTCGATGGAGACGCGGACCTCGAAGGTGGTGACGTTGTCCTTTTCGACGCCGAGGGGAGCGATTTTCGTTACTTTGCCGAGGAAGGTTTTGTCTTTGAAGGATTCGACTTTGATGCGGGCAGCCTGGCCGAGATAGACCTTGCCGATGTCGGACTCGTCTACCTTGCCCTGGACGTAGACCTGGGTGATGTCGCCGATGGTCATGACGAGGGTGGCGGTGGAGCCGAGGACGAGGATGGAACTGACGGCGTCGCCGATCTCGACGTCGCGGGAGAGGATGGTGCCGTCCATGGGCGAGGTGATGGTGGTGTAGCTGAGCTGCTCTTCCAGTTGCTTGAGGGAGGCCTGGTTCTGGGCGACCTGGGCCTGGGCCTGGCGTAGCTTCGAGGTGTCGACGCTGATCTGGGAGACGGCCTTGTCGCGGGTGTTGACGGCGGAGAGGTATTTCTGCTGGGCGTCGTCGAGAGACTGCTTGGAGACGACGCCTTGTTTGGACATCTCCAGATTGCGTTCGTAGGTATTTTTATACATGGGCAGATCGGGCGCCTGCGCGTTGACCCTGTCGTATTCGATGGAGGCTGCGGCGGCGCGAGCATTGGACTCGGCTGCGGCGAGTTGGGCCTTCTGGGCGGCGACCTGATCGAGGATCTCCTGCTGATCGAGCTGGGCGAGGACCTGGCCCTGTTTGACTTGGGCGTTGATGTCGGTGTCGAGGCGGGTGACGATGCCTGAGGCTTTGGATTTGACCTCGACTTTGGTGATGGGTTGAACCTTGCCGGTGGCGACGACGGAGCGGGCGATATCGCCGAGTTCGGCTTTGCCGAGTTGCGAGGGCTCGAATTTGGTGGTGTTTCCGCG
>DATMPD010000202.1:0-13540 GCA_035567955.1 Edaphobacter sp. | reverse complement strand
CAAAATCCGTTGGATCGCCTCGTTCATCGCAAAGAAGGAGGCGTCCTGAGGTCCCCGCACAGCTCCACCCAGCGAGCCCGTATCCTGCAGCGGAAAGAAGCCCTTCGGGATCTTAATCACAATGGCAAAGTTGAGTGCGATCGTAAGCAGCAACACCGTCAGCACCAGGACAGGGTTTTCCAGTACCCAATGAAGGCTTCGCCGGTAGAGCGACAACACCCAATCGAAGGCCTTGTCCGTCGCCCTGTACAGTCGTCCATGCTTCTCCGCGTGGGGGTTCTTCAAAATGTACGCGCACATCATCGGGGTCGTCGTCAGAGAGATGACCATCGACACCAGAATCGCGGTAGACAGCGTGACCGCGAACTCCCGGAACAGCCTGCCCACAATCCCGCCCATCAGTAGAAGCGGGATGAAGACGGCGATCAGCGACATGCTTATCGTAAAAACCGTAAAGCCAATCTCTTTGGCTCCCTTCAGTGCCGCAGCGAAGGGCTCCATGCCATCTTCAATATGCCGCGTGATGTTCTCCATTACAACGATGGCGTCATCCACAACGAAGCCGGTGGAAATGGTCAGCGCCATCAGCGACAAATTGTCGAGGCTGTAGCCGCACAGATACATCACCGCGAAGGTCCCGATCAGAGACACCGGAACCGCCACCGCCGGAATCAGCGTCGCCCGCCCGTTGCGAAGAAACACGAAAACGACGGCGATCACCAGGACGATCGACAACTCCAGCGTCCGTTCGACCGTGCTCACCGACGCACGGATCGTCGTGGTGCGGTCCAGAACGACCGTCGTGTCGATCCCCTTCGGAATCGATGCCTCCACCGAAGGCAGCGCGGCGTAAATCCGGTCGACCGTGTCGATAATGTTCGCACCCGGTTGCCGAAATACGATCAGGGTTACCGCGCGTTTGCCGTTCAGATACCCTGCAGCCCGCAGATTCTGCGTCGAGTCGACCACGTCCGCCACATCGGACAGCCGCACCGCCGCTCCCTTGTTGTAACCGACGATGATCGGCTTGTACTCCTCCGCGTGCGAAATCTGATCGTTGGCGATAATGTCCGCAGAGATGTCTCCGTTCGTGATCTGCCCTTTGGCTAAGCTCGAGTTCTGAATGCTTAGCACGGCCTGAAGATCGGCCATCGTGAGGCCGAGACTGGAGAGCTTCGTCGGATTCACTTCAACCCGCACCGACGGCAGCGCGCCGCCACCGGCATTTACCTGTCCCACGCCCTGGATCTGCGACAATCTTTGCTGGATGATCGTCGAGGCTTCGTCGTAAAGCTTGGCCGGACCATACTTATCCGAAGTAAGGCCAATAATCATGATCGGCGCATCGGCCGGGTTCACCTTGCGATAGGTCGGATTCGACGGCAGATTCGCGGGCAGATACGTCCGTGCCGCGTTGATCGCTGCCTGAACATCCCGGGCAGCGCCATCGATATTGCGGCTCAGGTCAAACTGGATCGTGATCGACGTCGAGCCCAGATTGCTCGACGACGTCATCTCCGTCACCCCTGCAATATGCCCGAACTGCCGCTCCAGCGGAGTGGCTACCGTGGCCGCCATGATCTCGGCGCTCCCGCCCGGCAACGATGCATTCACTGAGATCGTCGGAAAATCCACCTGCGGCAAAGGCGATACTGGAAGCACGGTAAATGCAATCGCACCGGCAATCGCAATCGCGACCGTCAGCAGCGTCGTCGCCACCGGCCGATGAATAAATGGCGAAGAGAGATTCATGACAGCTCCGCCGCCTTAGGCTTGCTTTCATGCTTGGGAGATCCATGACCCTCTGCCTTCGACTTCTTCCTCGAAAACCGGGTCGAAAGATTGTCGAAGAAGATATAAATTACCGGCGTCGTATAGAGCGTGAGTACCTGGCTCAGCAACAATCCGCCAACCATCGCAATACCCAGCGGCCTGCGCAACTCAGATCCGATGCCCGTGCCAAACGCAAGCGGCAACCCACCCAGCAGCGCCGCCATCGTCGTCATCATGATCGGCCGAAAGCGAAGCAGGCAAGCCTGATAGATCGCCTCGGTCGCGTCCAGTCCTTGGTGCCGCTCCGCATCGAGCGCGAAATCGACCATCATAATGCCGTTCTTCTTGACGATACCGATCAGCAGGACCAACCCGATAATTGCGACCACGCTCAGATCCTGATGAAAGAGAATCAGCGAAAGGAACGCGCCCACACCTGCCGAAGGCAGAGTGGAAAGAATCGTAATCGGATGAATGAAGCTCTCATACAGAACTCCAAGCACGATATACACCGTCACCAGGGCAGCAAGAATCAACAGCGGCATATTGGAGAGCGAGTTCCGGAACGAGGCCGCAGTTCCTTGAAAGTCCGCCTGCAGACTCGCTGGCATGTGCATATCCTGCTGCACCTTCGTAATCTCTGAAATTGCGCCTCCCAGCGCCGCGTTCGGAGCAAGATTGAACGACACCGTGATCGCTGGAAACTGTCCTTGATGCGTGATCGACAGCGACTCCGTCGTCGTCTCAAAGTGCGAGAAAGCGCTCAGCGGCACAGCACTGCTGGTCGTTGAGCTGGTCGCACCCGCCGACGTCGCCCCTCGGCTCGACGTAGAGGTCGTAGTGCTCGACGTCAGCGCATTCGCCGGGGGAGTAAGAGTATTCGCCGACGGCGTGAACAACGCCGATCCCGTAAGCGCATTCGAACCCGCAGACGTCGAGCCTTTGCCCGAAGAGGACGAGGCAGGCGCGCCGCTCAACCCTGCTGAAGAGTTCGACTCTATATAGAGGTGGTTTAGCTTATCGGGGTCAAGCTGAAACTGCGGCTCCGCCTCCAGAATCACGTGATACTGATTCAGCTGCGTATACATCGTGTTGATCTGCCGTTGACCGAAGGCGTCGTAGAGAGTGTTATCGATCGTCGTCGGCGCCACCCCCAAACGCGAAGCCGTCGCCCGATCGATCACCAGCGACACCGCCAAGCCGCCCATCTGCTGGTCTGTCGCAACATCTTCCAGCTCCGGCAGCTCCTTCAGGCGCGCCACAAAGCGATCGGTCCAATCACTCAGCTCATTGGGATCGGGATCTTCGAGCGTGTACTGATACTGCGTCCGGCTCACCCTGTCATCCACCGTGATGTTCTGCACAGGCTGCATGAAAACCTGAATGTCCCGCATGTCTTTCAACTTCGACTGCAGCCTGCGAACCACATCCGAAGCACTCAGGTCGCGCTCTTCCAGAGGCTTCAGGTTGATCGACATTCTTCCACTGTTCAACGTGGTATTCGTCCCATCCGCACCGATGAACGAAGAGAGGCTCTCCACCGCGGGGTCTTGAAGAATGATCTTTGCGACCTCCTTCTGCTTCTCAGCCATCGCCTTCGAGCCGATCGTCTGCGTCGCCTGCGTAATCCCCTGGATCACGCCCGTGTCCTGCACCGGAAAGAAGCCCTTCGGAATAATGATGTACAGATAAACCGTCAACAAAAGTGTCGCGACCGCCACGAGAAGCGTAATCGTCTGATACCGCAGAACAACCTTCAACGTGCGGCCGTAGAAGTTGATCATCCCTTCGAAGACGCGTTCCGAAGCCTGATAGAAACGTCCCTGCTGACTCTTCGGATTATGCTTCAGAATCCGCGACGCCATCATCGGCGTCAGCGTCAACGACACCACCGCCGACACCACGATCGTCACCGCCAGGGTAACGGCAAACTCACGGAAGAGCCTGCCGACAACGTCTCCCATAAACAGCAGCGGAATCAGCACCGCAATCAGCGATACCGTCAACGACAGAATCGTGAAGCCGATCTGCTCAGCGCCCTTCAACGCCGCCTGCATCGGCGAGTCGCCCTCTTCCAGGTAACGCGAGATATTCTCCACCATCACAATCGCATCATCGACGACGAAGCCCGTCGAAATCGTCAGCGCCATCAGGGACAGATTGTCCAGGCTGTAGCCGAGCATGTACATCGCTGCAAAAGTGCCAATCAGTGACAGCGGAACCGCTACGCTGGGAATAATCGTCGCGTAGAGATTTCGCAGAAACAGAAAGATGACCATCACCACCAGGAAGACCGTCAGCAGCAACTCAAATTCAACGTCGCTGACCGATGCCTGGATCGGCGTCGTCAGGTCGGTCAGCGTCGTGACATCGATCCCCTTGGGAAGATTGGCCTCCAGCTGTGGCAACAGCTGCTTGATGCTCTTGACGACGCTGATCGTATTGCCGCCCGGCTGGCGCTGCACATTCAGGATGACCGCAGGCGTCTCATCCATCCACGCCGCCTGCGTCGAGTTCTCCACGCCATCGATGATCTTCGCAACATCGGTCAGCATTACCGGGCCGCCGTTGCGGTAGGCGACAACCACGCTCCTGTAGTCCTTGCTGGTCACCAGCTGATCGTTCGCGTCGATCTGATAGTCCTGCCGAGGCCCGTCGAAGTTTCCCTTGGCCGCATTCACGCTGCTCTGCGTCACCGCCGTCCGCAGGTCTTCGAGATTAATGCCATACGACGAAAGCGCCGTCGGATTCGCCTGGATGCGGACCGCAGGCTTCTGGCCGCCGCTTATGCTTACCAGACCCACGCCGCTCAGCTGCGAAATCTTCGGCGCCAGCCGCGTGTCCACCAGGTCTTCTACCTGAGAGAGCGGCATCGAACTCGACGTGATCGCCAGCGTCAGCACCGGAGCGTCGGCAGGATTCGTCTTGCTGTAGATCGGCGGAGCCGGCAGGTTGGCCGGCAGAAAACTCGACGAAGCATTGATCGCCGACTGCACCTCTTCTTCGGCAACATCGATATTCAGACTCAGATTAAACTGCAGCACAACCACGGACGTTCCGCCGGAGCTCGACGACGTCATCTGGCTCAACCCCTGCAGCTGTCCAAACTGGCGCTCCAGCGGCGCCGTCACCGTCGTCGCCATCACCTGCGGGCTCGCCCCTGGATAGAAGGTCAGTACCTGGATCGTCGGATAGTCAACCTCAGGCAGCGCCGAGACCGGCAGTTGGGTGTAACTCACAATCCCGACCAGCAGAATGGCCGCCATCAGCAACGACGTGGCCACGGGGCGCAGAATAAACGGACGCGAAGGGCTCAAGGAGCGTTACTCCCGATTCTTCTGCTTGGCGCCAGCGGCTGCTTCGAGACCACAACCTTCGCCTTGTCCTGCAGTTTGTCGAAGCTGCTGTCGGCCACCACGTCCCCCGGATTGATTCCCGTCACCTCCGTGTTCTCTCCCTCCGTAACACCCGGCCTCACGCTGCGCTGGTGTGCCGTATCGTCCTGAATCACATAGACGAACGAGGCCGCACCGTTATGCTGAATCGCCGAAGACGGAACAATCGTCGCTCCCTGCAGCGTATTCACCAGCAGCCGCGCATTCACGAACTCGTTCGGAAAAAGCGCAGTGTCTCGATTGTCGAACGACGCCCGCGCCTTCACCGTTCCCGTCGTCGTGTCGATCTGGTTGTCCAGCGTCAGCAGCGATCCGCTCGCAATCTTCTTCAGCGCCGCACGGTCGTATGCCTCGACCGCAAGCTTCGCCCCCACTCGAAGACGCGGCTGAACCTGCCCCAGATTGTCCTCAGGAATCGTGAAGATCACCGTGATCGGCTGAAGCTGCGTAATCACTGCAAGCGTCACCGTCCCCGCCGCCTGCACCACATTGCCCGGATCGACCAGCCGCAACCCCACTCTGCCGGCGATAGGAGCCGTAATGTGGCAGTAACCAAGCTGTACCTGGTCGAAGGCCACGGTCCCCTGATCGTTCTTCACCGTGCCCGCCTGCTGCAGCACAATCTTCTCCTGGTCATCCAGCAACTGCTTCGGAATTGCATTCCGCGCCCACGAATCGCGATAGCGGTCGCGATCCATCAACCCCTGCGCCAGAATCGCCTCATCCCGCTCCAGAATTCCCTGCGCCTGCAACAACGTCGCCTGGAACGGTCGAGGATCGATATCGACCAGAGGATCGCCCTTGCGCACGATCTGCCCCTCCTTGAAGTGCACTGCAATCACCGGCCCGGTGACCTGGCTGGTGATCGAAGCCGTATAGACCGGCGTTACAGTGCCGATCGCATCCAGGTAGACGCCGATGTTGCCCTTGGTCGCGGTCGCCGTTGTCAGCGTCACCGCGCCGCCGCCGGCGCCACGCCGTCCACCACCACCGGCACCACCACCACTCTTCGTCGTGTCGTCGTGATGCCGCAATACCAGCAGAAATCCGACAGCAAAGATCAGCAGAAGGACAATCCACACAATGACCCGCAAAATCTTGCTTCGGGACGATGTTGGAGGAGGAGCCGGAAGTTGATGGTCCGGCCCAATGGTTGGGTGTTCACTTGAATCGGCTGGCAATACGTCTCCCTTGGCCACATCTGAATTTTTTTGGACCCGGTTCGCAATGTGTCCATTACTGTTATCGACGCATGGACAGGTACTTAAAGACGCAGATGTACCGGCCTTGACCGTCAAAATTCAATCACATGAAGTTCCCGCAATCACGAGGTGGCGCGTGACCGGCAGAAAGACAGCAATAGCAATGTTGATGAGATGCTCCTCAACAGTATCTCAGCCCATCGTCAGTCCGTCTTCAATTTTCGATTCCCGTTTCCATTCCCCGCTCGATCGCTGCCGATTGAGCCCGCAACCCCCTGCATGGTATGATTTGAACATCGGCAGACTACCCTTCACCCGGTAGAGGTCGGGAGCTTCGGTTCGCCCCGCACCTGACTCTTCCCCAAGGCATCGTTTGAGGCTTTATTCACTCAGGCTCGATCCCAGGGAATCTTCTGCGACTCAGGATTGGAGCAAGTCATGGCACACAAATGTGATCTTTGCGGCAAAGGCCCGCAGTTCGGCAACAACATCTCGCACGCCCACAACACCACTCGCCGCCGCTGGAACGTCAACCTTCAGCCCGTCAAGGCCCAGGTCAACGGCGGAAGCAAGCGCATCCGCGTCTGCACCAGCTGCATCAAGACCGGCAAAGTCGTCAAAGGCTAAGCTCCACCCAACTCCAGAAACAGGTCGCCCCAGCCGCGTAGTAGCCGGCTGGGGCTTTTCCTGCTTAGCTAGAGAGAACGATCTGGTTCGCCAATCTCGATGGCCACCTCGCAAGCTGCTTCAGCTAGGCGCCCTAGAAGATGCGATGAATCGTCATCGTGGCCATCCAGATACTTGTTGATAGCGCCCAGGCGAGGCCAGATGGTATCCACCAATCTACGTTGGTCCGCCGTCGAAGCAGCACCGGACTGCCTGGATCGTCTCAAATCATCACTGATCGCGAACAAATCAGCGAGATCCTGCAAGTCTGAAAACTCGGCGGGCAGCTTCTCATGATCTGGCATTTCCGTTTACTTACTGCTTCTCAAATCCCAGCGAAGCACTATTGATGCAATACCGCAACCCGGTAGGCGTCGGCCCATCCGGAAACACATGCCCCAGGTGGGCGCCGCAAGTCGCGCACCTCACCTCCACGCGCTTCATCCCGTGCGAACTGTCCTCCACTGCCTCAATCGCGTCCGCGGAAACGGGATTCCAGAAGCTCGGCCATCCGCTCCCCGACTCGAACTTCTTGTCCGAGGTAAACAGCGGCGCATTGCAAGCTCCGCAGTGGTAAATCCCATCGTCATGATTATTCACCAGCGCCCCGGTAAACGCACGCTCCGTCCCGCCCTCGCGCATCACATGAAACTGCTCCGGAGTCAGCAGCTCCCGCCACTCTGCCTCCGTCTTATGTACCTTCGCAACCGGCGTCTTCTCAACCTTTGTCTCGGCCATCGTTCCAGCCTCCTTTTTTCATTTGGGTTCTGGAGATTAGATGCCAAACCACCCATTATGTTTCAAGCAGTGCCATACCGTCCCTTGGGGTCTCGGGCGATCACTTCGATCTCCACCAGCGCATCTTTCGGCAGCCCCGCCACGGCGACCGTCGACCGTGCCGGCGCCACCACCCCCTCCGGCGCCAGATGCTTCCCATACACCTCGTTCATCGCCGCAAAGTCGCTCATCGACTTCAGGAACACCGTAGTCTTCACCACGTTATGCATATGCAGTCCGGCCTCGGCCAGCACAGCCCTCACGTTCTGGAGCACTCGCACCGTCTGTTCCGTAATCCCTCCGGCCACCAACTGGCCAGTCGCCGGGTCAAGCGCAACCTGTCCCGAAGCAAACAAAAGGTCTCCAACCCAAACAGCCTGGGAATACGGCCCAATAGCGGCAGGGGCCTCTTTGGTAGAAATCGCAACCTTCTCTAGATCACTCATAGCCCTAAGTCTATCTCGTTCTTTACGCAATGAAAATCAACGCAGTCGGGCACCCCCACTGCCAAAAATCCTAGTTACCCGGGATTTCACCTTTCGGTAGCATGACTCGCATGCGCACTCATTCCTTATCCATCGCAGTTCTCGTCCTGCTCGCCGCAACTCTTTCCCCGGCAGCCCGAGCTGCCGACAAGCTCAAGGGCATCTACGCCGGCAGCGGCGGCTACTCCGCCGATGTCCACCGCGTCCTGTTCATCGAGTTCGCCGCCGACGGAACCGCCCTCCTCCAGCAGAAGTGGCACGAGAAGGATCCCCAGACTTGGCATGCCCACTGGAAGCAGGAGAAGAAGAAGGTCACTCTCACGTACGACGCCGAAAAGAACACCCCTGTCCCCGACCCGCTCGTCTTCAACATCAAGCACGGCGCGCTGGTCGCCGTTTCCTGGGACGCAACGCTCGGCGTTCTTGGCCCCCCTCAACTCACGCCCTTCGGGGGCAATAACCCTCAGGTCAACAGCGTCGCAGGCTGCCAGAGCCTGAACACCCTCGACCCCAGGCGCGACTGCGTCACCTGGGGATCCAACCGTTGAAAATTGACCACAATCAAAAAACCATCCCACCCCACCCCAACAAATCGTCAAAATTTTACCTTGCCCAATGGGCAATCCCCGAAGAACAGGCCTACTATGGGGCGAGGTGAACGCCATGGGAATTATGGACATGATTCAATCACTCGCCGGGCAGACCGGAGCAGCCGCCGGAACCGACCAGGCTAAGGTCGCCGGAGGTTTCATCGAAGCCCTCACCCAGCATCCTGAAGGCATCCAGGGTGTCCTCGACGCCTTCAAAAATAACGGTATGGCCGAACACGTCAACTCCTGGGGCGCCGGTGAGGCCGCCACAGCAACCCCCGAGCAGGTTCAGCAGGGCCTCGGCGGCACCGGCCTCATCGAAAAAACCGCAGAGAAAGCCGGCGTCTCCCCCCAGGTCGTTCAGATGGCGCTTGCCACCATCCTCCCGATGGTGATCCAGCACTTCGCTCCCAACGGACAGGCCACTCCAACCAGCGGCATGGGCAGCATGGCCGAGAAGCTCCTCAGCAAATTCGCATAGTGCCTTATTGAGCGGGTCAATCTCTCGGGCCCAACCTGGCACAAGGGCCCAGCATCACAACAAAACCAGCACGACACAACCGTCAGCCACGCTGATCAAAGGAAAGGTGCGTCATGGCAGATCTAAATGCATTGAAGCAGAAATACGCCCCAGTCATTGAATCCATCCAACGCTTCGCCCCCTACGGCGCCACCCTCGAAGCCGTTGACCTCGCCGGCGAGCAGCTCCACATCAAAGGCACCGTCCCATCAAAGGTCGTTCTCGAGCGGGTCTGGGATCACATCAAGAAAGCCGACCCCACCTACTCCGACCTGAAGCACGAAATCGGTAACACCGGCGGCGACACTCAGCCCGTCACCATCAAGTCCGGTGACACTCTCTCAGCCATCAGCCTGCTCTTCTACGGCAACGCCAACAAGTACCCTCAGATCGCCAAAGCCAACAACCTCGCCGACCCCAACAACGTCCCCATCGGCACCACCCTCCAACTCCCCGTCCTCAGTTAACCCGGACACAAAGAGATTCGGGGGGCCCACCCATCGCGACGTTGCGATGGGTGGGATGAATGATGCTGGAACCATCAGTGACGGCGTTGTCTTTGGTGCCGCTCTTGCCTCAAGGATGAAGCGCACGGCTTTAGCCCTGCGAAAAATCGCCTCTGAACAATAGGGCTTTAGCCCCGGACCCTCTCTCCAAACAGCACCTTCACAGACCAACTCCCTGACCTACCACGCCTCCAACTTCGGGACAAAAATCCCCCGAAAAGCCGGCCAGTACGCCCAGATCAAAAAGATCTCCAGCAGCGCGCAAACCGCTCCCGGCCCAATCCCCGCAGGCTGCAGCGTAAGGTGAAACACCAGGATGTTCACAATAATCGGCCCAAGAATCACAAGCGCCACCGGCACATAGCGCCCAACTACCAGCAGCACGCCGGCGATCACATACAGCAGGCCATGGAAGATGAGCCATCCGTGCGTGTACATGATCGTCACCAGCACACCCGCGTCGCCCGGAATCGGCTGCATCGGAATGAAGTGAAAGAAATCGTTGAGTCCGAAGATAAGAAAGGGAAGTCCCAGCAGAATCCGTGCGATGATAACGGCGATCTTCATAGACTGTCAGCTCCTCAGAACGAAGTGAAAGAGATTCTTGAGTACCGGCGCAACTTGCGTCGGGAAGATTGATTCGATAGCGTCGAGTATATGCCCAACAGCACGAACTCAGGCGTCGTTATGTCCCTCAAAGATAAAGTCGCTCTCATCACCGGAGGTTCCCGCGGAATCGGCGCAGCCACCGTCCGCCTCTTCCGTCAGGCCGGCGCAAAAGTGGCCTTCAGCTACCTCTCTGCCACCCAGCAGGCCGAGACCCTGGTCGAGGAGTGCGGCGGCCCCGCTCTCTGCCGCGCTATCCAGCAACCCCTCTCCACCCCCGAGGACGGCCAGGCTCTCGTCGCCGCCGCTGTCGCCGCCTTCGGCCGCCTCGACTGCGCCATCCTGAATCACGGCATCTGGCCCTCCCACGACGCCCCTATCGCCACCATGACCACCACCCAGTGGCGAGACACCCTCGGCATCAACCTCGACAGCGTCTTCGGCGTAGTCCGGGCCGCGGTCGCCCAAATGCAGTCGCACCCTCTCGTAAACGGAGTAAGAGGACACATCGTGCTCGTCAGCTCCACCGCCGGCCAGCGCGGCGAAGCCTTCCACGCCGACTACGCTGCCACCAAAGGCGCTCTCATCAGCCTCACCAAAAGCCTCTCCTCCGAACTCATCGGCCAGGGCATCCACTGCAACTGCGTCGCTCCCGGGTGGGTCGCCACCGAAATGTCCTCAGAAGTCCTTAGCCATCCGGAAACGTCCAAGAAGCTGTTATCCCTCATCCCACTCGGCCGCGCAGCCCACGTCGACGAGATCGCCGCGCCCATCCTCTTCCTCTGCACCCCCCTCGCCGGCTTCATCTCCGGCGAGATCTTCAACGTCAATGGCGGCGCAGTCCTCGTCGGCTAGTGTCTCTGAAGTTTTTTGAAACAAATTTGTCATCCCGACCGGAGCGAAGCGAAGTGGAGGGATCTGCTGTTTGACTGGATCAGCACTCAATTCGCTCGCAAGATGCGTCATCCCGACCGGAGCGAAGCGGAGTGGAGGGATCTGCTGTTTCAACTCTTTGCACCACATATTAATCTCAAGATGTTTATGCCGAGAATTTCAGACTCAGGACTCTAGGATGGATTGACCATGGTTGAATCAGCAAAATCAGGGAAAATTGCTCCAAACGGAGTCGGAATGAAACAAATCGCCCTCTGCGTCGCCCTCGGACTCCTTACCATCACCCCACCCCTCATGGCCCAGGCCCGCGACATCCCCAGCGCCGGCCTCTCCCACCCCGCCGACCAGACCCAGGAGCAGCGCGGCCGCAAACTCCTCGACCAGATGCTCGAAGCCCTCGGCGGCGACGCCTGGATCAACCGCCGCAACCTCCGCGTGGTCGGCCATCTCGGCCGCTTCTTCCAGGGTACCCCCAACGGTATCGTCGTCGACTTCACTGCCACCCGCCAGTTCGCCAGTGGCGACCGCCCCGACGCCCAGCGCATCGGCTTCCTCACCGACAAGAGCATGATCCTTCCCGGAAAAAAGATCGACGTCGTCCAGATCTGGATCAACAACACCGGCCATGAGGTCACCTACAAGGGCAACATCACCCTCCCCAAAGACCAGATCGAAGACTACTACCGCCGCCAGGACCACTCCATCGAATCCATCTACCGCGTCTGGCTCAAGGCTCCCGGCGTGGTGGTCATCGACGAGGGCAGCACCATGGTCGAGCGCCGCCTCACCGAACGAGTCACCATCCTCAGCGACAACAACGACGCCGTCACCCTCGACATCGACGCCCAAACCCATCTCCCCCGCCGCCGCACCTTCGTCTGGCGCAACACCACCTTCAAAGACAAGGACGAAGACGCCGAAGAGTACGATGATTACCACACCATCCAGGGCCTGCCCACCGCCTTCACGATCAGCCGCTATCACAACGGCGACCTGGTCAGCCAGACCTTCTACACCAAAGTCGAATACGACGTAGACCTCTCGCCCGACACCTTCAACCCCGACATCCTGCTCAAGAAGAAACAGTAGACCTGCGCGCATCAGCGCCCTTGCCCCTGCTTTCAGTGTTGCCGTTGCTTTTTTGTTGTCATCCCCGAAGGGAATCTGCGTTGCTGTTTGCTGTTGTTTGCTTTGCCTTGCCTTTTTTGTTGTCATCCCCGAAGAGCATGCCCTGAGCGAAGTCGAATCGGGGATCTGCGGTTGCCGTCTCTTCCGATTGCTCCCGCCTTTCATACCCCAACCACTGGGAGATATCGGTCTCGCTACAGTACAGTTGATGCAACCAGCTCTAGGCCCCGAAAACCTCCCGAACGCATCTTCAAGGAGCACCGATGAAACACAACAACATCCTGGGCACCGTCGGCAACACCCCAGCAGTCCGCATCAACCACCTCGCCCCCGCCGGCATCAACCTCTACGTGAAAATTGAAGCCTTCAACCCCCTCGGCTCCGTGAAGGACCGCCTCGCCCTAGGGGTCATCGAAGACGCCGAACAACGCGGCACCCTCAAGCCCGGCCAGACCGTCATTGAAGCCACCAGCGGCAACACCGGCATCGGCCTCGCCATGGTCTGCGCCGCCAAGGGCTATCCCCTCGTCGTCACCATGGCCGAAACCTTCTCCATCGAGCGCCGCAAGCTCATGCGCTTCCTCGGCGCCAAGGTCGTCATCACTCCCGGCCCCGCCCGCGGCACCGGCATGGTCAAAAAAGCCGAAGAGCTCGCCGAGAAAAACGGCTGGTTCCTCACCCGCCAGTTCACCAACGAAGCCAACGCCGACTTCCACTCCCGCACCACCGCCCAGGAGATCCTCCGCGACTTCGAAGGCGAATCCCTCGATTACTGGGTCACCGGCTTCGGCACCGGGGGCACGCTCAAAGGCGTCTCCCGGGTCCTCGCCGAAAAACGCCCCGAGACAAAAATCATCCTCTGCGAACCCGACGCAGCTCCCATGGTCTCAAGCGGCCTCCCGCAGCCCAACAACCCCGATGGCTCCCCCTCCGCCAGCCACCCATCCTGGACCCCGCACCCCCAGCAGGGCTGGAGCCCCGACTTCATCCCCAAACTC
>DATMPD010000201.1:0-2637 GCA_035567955.1 Edaphobacter sp. | reverse complement strand
ATGTCGCCCGCCACGGCAAGGCGCATTGCCTTCCGGCGATTACAAAGAAACTCGATCAGTCAGAGTTGGATCACCGTCCGGCGCTCGCGAGCTATTCACCAGGGCGTCAAGGGAAACAGCCGACAGACGGCCCTGGTTCGGCCACTGAGCCGAGTTGCCACGTCGATCCGAATGACGGCTCGGGTACGAAGGGGCCGAAAGACGCACCTCGGCGAGCGTGGAGAGGTGTATGACAGCAGGTATGACCTCCTATAGTCTGTAGCGGCATGTCACCGCATCCAGCCCTCGCTCGCGCCGCCGCATTTTGCGAAAAGCACACTCTGCGGGTCCCGATCTTGATGGCGCCGATGGCCAGCGCCTGCCCTGCCTCACTCGCGATTGCAGTCGCCAATGCCGGCGGACTCGGGGGCTGCGGTGCACTCCTGATGCCACCAGATGCGATCCACAAATGGGTATCAGACGTGCGTGCGGGGACTAACGGCGGCTTTCAACTCAATCTCTGGATGCCCGATCCGCCGCCCAAGCGCGACTCCGCCGCGGAAGATGCGGTCCGGCGTTTTCTCGGCAAATGGGGACCGGAGGTCCCGGCAGAGGCCGGTGATGTCAAGCCGCCCAACTTTGAGGCGCAGTGCGAGGCAATCCTGGAGGCTGGACCAACGATCATCTCTTCCATCATGGGCTTATTTCCTGAGCAATTCGTAGCGCGCATGAAAAGCAAGGGAATTAAGTGGCTGGCGACAGTTACGACCGTTAGCGAAGCAAAAGCCGCTGAAAGCGCCGGTGCGGACATTGTTGTCGCTCAGGGCATGGAAGCAGGTGGTCACCGCGGCGCGTTCGACGCCACTCAGGCCGAAACCAGAATGGTCGGCTTGTTCAGCCTTCTTCCCACGGTCGTCGATGCCGTCAAACTGCCGGTCGTTGCAGCGGGAGGAATTGCCGATGGTCGCGGCGTCGCCGCTGCGCTGCTCCTGGGAGCATCGGCGGTCCAAATAGGGACGGCGTTGCTCAGATGCCCTGAGGCGAGGGTTGCCAGCGCCTGGGCAGACGCGATCGGACGAACGGCACCCGAGGACACGATGGTTAGCCGCGTGTTTTCAGGGCGTCCGGCCCGGAGTATTGCGAACGCCTACGCGCGAGCAGCAACGTCTCCGAGTGCTCCGCCGCCTGCTCCATACCCCGTGCAACGTGGACTAACTCAGGCCATGCGAGATGCCGCGGCCAAGGAGAACGATATAGAGCGAATTCAAGCCTGGGCTGGTCAATCCGCCAGCTTGGCAAAATCAATTCCCGCCGGAGAACTCGTTCGTCGCCTCTGGGACGATGCTCAAACATTACTCAGATAGGTTCCCCGCCACTCCGGCGCGCGACCTCGGCTCAAATGAGAGCGGTGCGGGAACGGGAGCGCCGCGGACTTCGAAGGCTGACGATTGACGACGATCTCCTCGCGAATGCGCCGCGGGGCGATGAGGACCTGGTGAGGACTGACCAGGATTTGCCAGAGCCAGGTCACTCAACTATGGCACCCAAAACAACTTGGGGCCTTCTATTCCGGCGTCGCAGCGAGCGACTCCGATATCGCGCAGGGTTCTGTCGCTGAGGTTCATCAACTCGTGGCGCGAGTAGGCGCGCCGTCGCCACCTGCCCAAATGAGTTTTCAGCAGGCTCCAACCCGACGAGCGATGCGGATGGGACGTCAAAATGCTCATAGTACGTCTCCCAGTTTGATTGCGTTGACTCGGCGCAGCACCGCCCGTTTTGCACCGGTATTGTCCATGCTGCCGGGTTACCCGGGCGGGTGGCAGCACATGGCTTCGTTCCATTGATTGAGCCCGCTCTCTCTGCGCGGTGGGCTCACGCGGTATGGTCGGTTCTGCTCTCAACGACTGGACCGGTTCTGTAGGCCAGCGAAAGGGCGATGCGGTCGCTCAGCGGCGCTATCACTGGTGAGCTGGCGACGATCGACCCGACCATCAGGCCGAGCCACTGGCGGGCGCCGACGCTGCCGATCTGCTGGACCATCAGACTCAGCCCCTCCGTTCGGCTGCCTGCGACCACAAACGCAACAATGCTGAGTAGAATTCGCGACGCCAATAGTACCTTGCGTTTCATGGCGGTGACCTCTGTTCGGTCAGGTCCGTCTGCCGGGAGGCTAAAAAACCAATGTGACTTTCGGCTGCCCTTGTGGTACTGACCGGTAACACTACATCGATAGGTACTGACCGGTAACACCCTTGTCAAGAGGGAAGCCATGAGCGCAGCAGAAAAGCGAATAAGTACCGATAAAACCGAACGAATTTCACCACGCGAGCGGATCTTGGCGGCCGCTTCGGAGCTCTTTTACCGCCATGGCATCCGTGCCGTGGGGGTCGAGACGGTCGCTGAAGTTGCCCAAACCAATAAGATGACGCTCTACCGGCACTTCTCTTCGAAGGATGAGCTGGTTGCAGGGTACCTCCGGCGCCTGGCAGAAAAGGCCAAGCTGTCTTGGGACCGCCTCGAGGCCGGCCATTCGGGTGACCCCTCCGCGCAGCTCCGTGCCTGGCTCAAAGACATGGCTACCCACGTTGCCAGCGGGGATGAGCGTGGCTGCCCGTTGGCCAACGCCGCCGTCGAACTGCCTGAAAAGGACCACCCGGC
>DATMPD010000200.1:0-4243 GCA_035567955.1 Edaphobacter sp. | reverse complement strand
ACGCCGGGGACGTCGTCGTTGGTGTAGACGCGGAGGGCGGGCGAGGTGAAGTCGCGCTGGATGGTTTGGGCGATCTGCGGGGATTTGGAGGCGGTGACGACGGCGGTGGGCATGCCGGCGGCGACCTCCTGTGCAAAGGAGGGGCCGCTGAGTACGGCGAATGGATTGTTTGCGATTGCGGCGACGACCTGCGACATGCGGAGGAAGGTGGTCTCCTCGATGCCTTTGCTGGCGCTGAGGATGATCTGGTTTCGGGTGAGCAGCGGAGCGATTTCGGAGATGATGCTGCGTAGATGCTGCGAGGGTGTGACGCAGAGGAGGATGTCGGCTTCGAAGATTGCGCGGGGCAGGTCGGCGGTGATCTGGATGTCGGCGGGGAGGGTGAAGCCGGGGAGGTAGAGAAGATTTTCGCCGGCGTCGGCGAGTTGCTCGGCGAGCGGGGCGGAGTGGGACCAGAGGCAGAGCTCGTGGCCGCCGCGGCGGGCTAGGGAGAGAGCTAGCGCGGTGCCCCAGGCTCCGGCGCCAAGGATGGCGACTCGGCTCATGCGGCCGCCTTTTTTTTGCCGAAGCGATTTTCGGTGCCGGCGAGGAGGCGGCGGATGTTTTCGTGGTGCTTGACGATGATCAGGAGGGGAATGAAGAGGAAGCCGGCGATGACGATGGGAGTTCGGTAGGGCACGAAGTAGAGACCGAAAAACGGGAAGAAGGCCGAGCCGATGATGGAGGCGAGTGAGACGTAGCGGGTGAGGAGAAAGATGATGAGGAAGATGGCGAAGGTGCATCCAGTTGCGGCGGGAGAGAGGGCGAGGAAGACGCCGAGGGCGCTGGCGACGCCTTTGCCACCGCGGAAGCCGAGCCAGATGGGGAAGACGTGGCCGAGGATAGCGGCTACGGCGGCCACTACAGCGAGGTCGTAGTTGTCGGGAGCGACATGCTGGGCGATCTTGACGGCAAGGAAGGCTTTGCCGCAATCGAGAAGAAGCGTTGCGATGCCAAGGCCCTTGGCTCCAGAGCGGGCGACGTTGGTTGCGCCGATGTTGCCGCTGCCGGTGGCGCGAATGTCCTGTTTGCGGAAGATTTTGACGAGGAGATAGCCGAAGGGGATCGAGCCCAGAAGATAGGCCAGCGGAACGGAGAGGAGCCAGGGGTTCATGTCGTCTGCGATGAGTTTAGCAAGTGCGAGTGGAGAAGTTGTGAGGTTACTTCTCTGTTTGATTTTGACGACGTGACGCGCATGCA
This sequence comes from Edaphobacter sp., assembly GCA_035567955.1. GTDB lineage: Bacteria > Acidobacteriota > Terriglobia > Terriglobales > Acidobacteriaceae > Edaphobacter. Next base: position 3,004 of record DATMPD010000200.1, on the reverse strand, counting down.
AGTTTCGAAGCTATGAAGAGAAAGCCCGGGGCTAAAGCCCCGCAAATTTTGCGATGAGGTGTCATAGGGCTAAAGCCCTACGCTTAATCCGAAAAGCAACAGCGGAGGCATTGGCGGCAGCTTTTGCCTAGAGTAAGTGACGGCGGATGAGTTCGAGGGCGTGCTGGCTGGCCCACCAGCGAATGCGTTCGCGGTCGCCGGGGAGATGGAACTCTTTGACCTGGGTGTGCTGGGCGTCGGCGAGGGCGATGTAGACGAGGCCGATTGGCTTGTCCGAGTCGGGGCCGGGAGCTCCTGGGCCTGGACCGGCGATGCAGGTGATCGAGATGCCGAGTGACGCGCCAGTGCGGTTGCGGATGCCTTCGGCGAGGGAGCGGGCGACTTCGGGTGATACGGGGCCTTTGCTCGCGACGAGTTCGGCGGGAACGTTGGCGAAGGTGGTTTTAAGGGCGTCGCTGTAGACGACCGCGCCGCCGAGGAAGTAGCGTGAACTGCCGGGGATGGCGGTGAGGCGTTGGGCGACGAGGCCGCCAGTGCAGCTTTCGGCCGTCGCGAGGGTGAGGTTGCGAAGGCCGAGGTTGAGGAGCACGACCTCTTCGAGAGATTCGCCGTGGGAGGAGAAGATGGCGTCGTCCATCTCGGCTTCGATCTTTTCGGCAAGTTCGTCGACGCGCGCCTGCGCTTCGGCCAATGTGGGTTTGGCGCAGAGGAAGTGAAGTTGGATTTCGCCCGCGCCGGCGAGGATAGAGGTCTCGACATCGGTGTAGGTCTGATAAATGGGAGCGGTGCGGGCATCAACGTGTGATTCGGGGATGAGAGCCATGCGTAGCGTGCGTCTGGCGAGGTGGCGGATAGGAAGCGAGGCGGCGAGGCGTGGTTTTACCTGGGTGTCGAAGAGGGGCTTGAGCTCTTTTGGCGGGCCGGGAAGAAGGATAACAATTTTACGAATGGGTTTTCCGTTGGTGTCGAGCACGGTCGTATCGATGTATTGTGCGGGGGCGCTGCCGTTCTGGTTTTCGAGGACGGTAGCGCCGTCGAGGATGTCGGCCTGCTTGGCGTTGTTGGAAGGCATGACCATCTGGCGGGCGGCGAAACGTTTGTAGAGCGCGGCGAGAATGGCGTTGTCGGCGTGGAGGCCGATGCCAAGCGCGGCAGCGACTGCTTCGCGGGTGAGGTCGTCCTCGGTGGGGCCGAGGCCCCCGGAGAAGATGACGATGTCGGCGCGCGAGAGGGCGATAAGGGCGGTGCTGGTGAGGTGCGCCAGATTGTCGCCGACGATGGTCTTGAAGGCGACCTGGACGCCGAGGTCGTTGAGACCGTCGGTGAGGTAGAGGGAGTTGGTGTCCTGACGAAAGGGTGTGAGCATCTCGGAGCCGGCGGCGATGATTTCAGCGATCATGTGTTGTTTTGTAAGCCCTTCTTTGTTCGGCGGAATCAGATCGTTCTGCGTTCTCTGTTCGGAATCCGAATGCTCATTGACGTGTGTTGGCGTTGGAGGCGAAGTGTCCCTGTCTTGATGATAGTGGCATCGAGCAATCTGTTAACCGTTTGGGCCTTGATCCGTTGTATTAGCGAAGGAAGCGCTTGGAAAGGACTTGAATCTCGACATGAATAAGGATAGAGCGCATTCATAAAAGAATAACTTTTCTGTTTCTTTCCTAACCAGTCGCGAGACCCATTGTCTAATCGGGCAAATGAAGGGCTGGAACGGGTAGGAATCAAGCATTCTGCTAAGGAGAACCCGATTCAGCCAGTCGATTGTTTTTTCGCGAAGCGTGAAGATTGAAGAAGAACACTTTTTCTGTTCTTTATGCCGGCCATCGAAGGTCTATCTACGAAAACCTTCGTTGACTGCTACGAACATCTTCGTATGAATTCGGGTGCCTGATAGGAGAAGCGCTCACTCTGCGCTATTCCTCCGATGTGTCGTTGTCGATGTGAAGTTTTGCAAGTGAACTTCGGCGTGTTTTGGGCGTGGCGAATCGTCACGCTGCATGACGCGAGAGGAAACCCCTGTTTTTAGCGATTGTGACGCGCTTCAACGAGAAACACAGGAGGTCGTGATGAACGCTCGTCTTATTGCGAGTCCCATAGTTTTTTTGTTGCTCTCACACTGTGCTCCAGGTCAACAGGTGCTGCGGAGTGTCGACGCGAGCGGACTCATGCGTGGTACTGCAGGCGATGCCGATGCGTATAAACAAAAGCTTATGCGCCAGATCGCACTGGAAGAGGAAAGGGTGCGTAAGGCGGAGTCTGCGCATGCAACCAACATCGAACTTGGCAACGCCTACGTCCGGCTTGGTCTGCTCTACTCGGATGTGGCACAGTGGGACCGGGCGGAGGCGGGGTTGGAGCACGCAGTCTCTTTGCTCCGGCATGCTCCGGAGCCGGATGCGGATTTGGCAACGGCCCTCGGCCACTTAGCGTGCGTGCACCTGCTGATGGGGAAGGTTCGCGAGAGCGAGCGAGAGGACCAGGAGGCCCTGAGACTGCGACAGGCACTTGGGGATCCGTTGCAGATCGCGCGCAGCCGCGACGATCTGGCGATACTTTACCTGAACAAACAAAAGTATGAGAAGGCGAGAGATCTGGCACGACAGGCCGAGGCTGAATTCGTTACGAATGGTCGAGCCGGTGCAATGGACAGAATTTCAGCACGGTTCACTCTCTCTGAGGCGCTTTGCTACCTCAAGGATTGCCCATCGGCGATTCCGCTGCTGAAGGGGGCCCTTGATGAAGCGAAGGCTACGATGCGCCCGGATGATTTTCCCCTCGGTTTGAGCACGTTTCTTCTGGGTTACGCGTATTGGAAATCAGGAGATATGCACGGTGCGGCGGAGTATCTGGAGCGGGGAGCGGCGCAGATGAACGCGCAACTTGGCTGGGGGCATCCGGCTTATCTGAAAGCTCTAGGGTGTTACGCGCAATTCCTGCGCGAGAACCGCCAGGGAGAGGCGGCCAGTGTTGTAGAGCGCCGGATCCGGCAGGCGCAGGCTGTCGTCGA
>DATMPD010000199.1:0-2604 GCA_035567955.1 Edaphobacter sp. | reverse complement strand
GTGCGGCTGATAGCCGCCGATGCCCATTTCGATGGCGAAGTAACGGATCTGTTTCTGGACGAACTCGGCGATGGCTTCGGTCTTGTCGTAGAAGTCGGTTTTGCCGCCGGCGAGTTCGGTGGCTTTCGCGGCGATCTCGGGGGTGGCGACGAGGCGATCCCTGGAGATGCTCTGGTACCACTGGCCGATGCCTTTCCATGTGCCTTCGGTGGGGGCGACGATGCCGGGGCCAGCGTAGTGGACGGTCATGCGGCCCTCGAGAGAGAAGGCTGCGGGTTGGAGCGTGATGTCTTTCAGGTCGATGGCTGGGGTGTCGTTCATCACCCAGCGCCAGCGCTGGTGTTCGAGGTCAATGGGCGGAGCCTGTTTGGCGTGGGCCCAGACGGTGCCGTAGGTGAAGTTGGGGGGAAGCTCGAGGGTGAAGGTCTGGTTGAGATGAGGGAGATGGCCCTGGAAGAACCAGGTCTTTTCGGTGAGATAAGGGTGGCAACGCTGCTCGTATTCGTAAGCGACGATACCGCCGGGATCGCGTCCTGGCGGCGTGGCGACCCGGACTTTATCGTCTTCGAAGAGGTGGCCCTCGCCGTAGCCGTGCTCGGTCATCTCCTTGTCCTTGACCTCATACTCGTGGCCGTCGGGACCGATGCTCCAGACGTGCAGGGAGAGGATCTTGGTGTCGTTGTCGAAGGAGACGCCTACGATGCCTTCGGTTCTGCCTTGAGGCCGGAGGATTTTGATGACGTGGCGATGGTGTTCGATGGCGGTTCCGTCGGGGGCGACGGTGTAGGTGGTGTCGTCGAGGAGAACGACGGCGTTGGTTTCGGTGGAGTATTGAGGGAGTTTTTGCTGGGCGGCGGTGCGAACCCAGTCGGGAACGCTGTCCGGCCTGGAGGCAAAGGCCGGCGCAACGGTGAGGCAGGTGAGAAGAACCAAGGCAAAAGAGTACATAGAAGGTCTGCGTTGTTGCTCTGCTTGCGGTGCTGCGGGTGGTGTCATTTGGTCTTTGATACACTGCTCCGCTTTACCGCTCGATGAATGCCTTGGCCGGGAGACGAGAGAGTGTACCGCCAAGTTATACGTGCGGGAGAGTGGCAATTCAAGAGAATTCAAAGGGGAGGAACATGGCCCGTTTGGGTGATTCTTTTTCAAAAGCAACCGCAGATCCCCTTCGGGGATGACAACAAGAAAGACAACCACTGCGAGAGGGTTGAGGCCGGAGTAGAGCCGCGCGTTTTCGGCCCGGTTACCTGTTTCCCTGCAGGCGGGCGCGTGCTTTTTTGCGCAGGATGGAGCGGAGGATGATGGCGATGAGGAAACAGAAGAAGAGGATGCAGGCGACCATGAGCCATTGGAAGCGCTCGAAGAGCATGTTGATCTTGATCCAGGGCGAGAGAGTGCCGACGTGGTAGACGTCGTTGCCGATGCGGTAGGAGGTGAAGCGTGAGCCGTGGAGGACGCTGACGGATTGGCTGACGTCGGAGGATTGCGAAGTGTTGAGGAAGACGGAGAGGAAGTTGGGGACTACGTCTTTGTCGCGCAGAGCGATGACGACGACGGAGCGGCTGGATCCGCGGGGCCATTCGATGCCTTCGACCAGGGCGTCGGGGAGGCCGCCGGCGGTTTCCAGTTGGCCGGACTGGACGCGGTCGGAGCTGCGGACCTTCCACCAGGCGTGCTGGAGTTGGGCGAAGAAGCCCTGGGTGTCCTGGATGTGCAGGCCGCTGCCGTCGATGCCGACGGGGAGTGAAGGATTGAGGCGGCTGATGGCGGATTGATCGTCGACGGTGCCGATGACGAGATAGTCCTTGCTGGCGCCGGAGTTCATGCCTTCGCCGTTGGTGACCGAGACGTTGAGGACGGGGTAGCCGGTCTGCGCGCCGAAGTGGCCCATCAGGGTGAGGTACATCTCGATCTCTTCGGGGGTTGGGGTGTCGGGCAGGACTACGGCGGTGTCGGCGAGGTCGGCTCGGCGGGTGAAGGGGTAGCCGGCGTTGGCGAAGATTTCTAGATTCGGCAGGGTGGCCCAGTGGGGGATGCCGTTGAGATCGAGGTAGGAGTCTTTGAGGATGGTGCCGGCGAGATTGTTGGGTGTGGCGTCTTGTATCCCGTCTGGGCATTCGTCTTTCTTCGGTAGCGTGAAGAGGAAACGCATCAGGAAGGAGTTTGAGAAGGGGCGCAGGCCGGAGATGGGCACGGGGACGATGGCGTCGAGTTGCGCCGAGGCCTGGTCGGTGTGGGGCAGCGGGGTGGAACCGGCGTAGGCATCGTTGACGGAGACCTGGAGCGTGCTCCCGTTCGCGAGGGGAATGCCGTTGTAGCGGTAGCTGAGGTGAAGGGCGAGGTTCTGCCGGGCGCGGTAGGTGTAGTAGAGATCGGGCGGGAGGCGCATGGAGACGGCGACTGGGGAGTTGCCGTCGGTATCGAAGCTGGTGGTCTGGTTGCCGGATTGGGCGATGTTCTGGGCGATGTCGCCGATGCGATTGATCTTGTCGGTGCTGAGCCAGCGGGGGGCGTCGTCGGGTTCGCGAGAGGCGGGCGGGTTGATCGAAGGCACGCGGACCAGGGCCCCCTGGAGGAGATTCTGCTGGAGCGAGAGAGCCATTG
>DATMPD010000198.1:0-19568 GCA_035567955.1 Edaphobacter sp. | reverse complement strand
GGGGATGATGAGGACGTCGGGATGCGGCTGGATGAGGACGCGGGTGTCTTTCTTGTCGGCCTCGCGGAGCTCTTCGCGGATGGCTACGGCCTTGTCGACTTCTTCTTCGAGGCTGGCGACGGAGGCGATGCGGGTGCAGTTGTGACAGACGCCGCAGAAGGAGGCCAGCGATTGGCCGTTCGACCACAGGTCCCGGGGCTGGCGCTCGCACTCGACCGCCATGGCTAGCATGAGGGCCAGGGTGTACTTTCCCGCTCCGCTGGGGCCGGCGAGGATGAGGGAGTGGGGAAGGCGGCCGGCGGCGATGGCGGTGCGGAGGTGTTCGATGGCGGTGCTGTTGCCGAGGAAGTCGTTGAAGGTTGCGGGTAGGGCGGGCATTCGTCTTTTAGTCTCCTTTCTCCCTCGTTGGTGGAGCGATTTCCGGGTATCCCCCCGGTGGGGTACTTTGTTGTCTAAAGTCTCCGATTCACTGGGGTTGAGTCTGTACTTCGGTGACAATACCCTTCGCCGTCGCCTCCGTGCAGATTTGCCCCCTATTTCTATGATACGCGTTTGGATCCAGGAAAATGCCAAAGGGGAACGAGCGCGAAAGGTGCGTGGTTGTTGGGTTTTGTGGGCTTTGGAGGGTGCGGGGGGCTTGACATGCGATTTTTAGGCGGAAAATGGCAAAAGAAAATAGGAGAAAAAGCAGATTCCCTTCGGGAATGACAACAAAAAGGCAACGGCAAAGGCAACACCGACAGCGATCATATCGTTGCCTCATCCGTTGGAATTAGTGCGCGGGTGAACACCCTCATTTTGTCAGGGCCGGATCTTTAGACCGCCACTAAGGGGTTGCGGAATTTTTTTGCGGCTGCGCTGATGAGCACGGCGAATAAGACCAGCAGGAGGAGTTGAGCTAGCTTGAAGGGAGTCTCGGTGCCGGTGGGGGCGAGGGCGTGGAAGACGGGGACGTGCTCGAAGGTCTGGGCGATCAGGACGAAGACGTTGAAGTAGAGGGCGATCATGGCGGTGATGGCGTAGGTGCGGCGCCATCCTCCTCTGAGGTGGAAGACGTAGAGGGCGACGAGGGCTATGGCGAGAACGATCATCGAGAGGACGCCGAGGATGATTCCTGGAGTCACTTTGTCGTTGGGAAAGGCGAAGCCGGTAAGACTGGTGAGAATGGTGGTGACGAGAAATACGGCGTTCCAGGGGCTGAGGAGTTTCCCGTTGAAGAGGCCGTAGAGGACGATGAAGCCTGTTCCGATGGCGATGAGGCTGATGAGGACGTGCAAGGTGGTGTACGTGCTTAGGCTCATTCCAAGAATCATGGTGAATCCCTCTCTTTGCTGGAATCGAAACGCTATTTGCCTAATAGAGAAGGACGGCGATGTGGTAGGTGGTGAACTGCTGGTTGGGTTGCCTGCCGGGGCAGGCACCGACCGCGGCGGAGGTGTATCTGGCTTTGTCGAGTTGCTGGACGAGTGCATCGGGGAGTTGGCTGATGTCGGCGCCGTCCCACTGGATGACAAGTTTAGGAGTGCCGGCTTGTCCCTGAGGCATGGTGCAGGTTTTGCGTGCGTCCTCGTTGGATGGCGCGGGCGGGAAGCCGCGGGCTTGAAGAAGCTTTTGGACCTGATGCTCGACGGACTCGGGGGTGAGGATGGCGACGCTGCGGCCGAAGTCCTGGACGGCGAAGAGGAGGCCCTGATTCTGGACGACGGCGATGCCGACTACGTTGAGGTTGGGATCGAGAAGATTGGCGCGGTGGGGGGCGCTACTCATCCAGATCTGCTGGAGGTCGGCGGGGGTCTGTCCGTGCCCGGCGATGTTCTCGGAGATGGTGCTGAAGCGGGCGCCGGCGTTGCCGCCGCGGGTGACGAGGTCGGGTTCGCCGGGATATTGGTGAAGAAGCTCGCCGGGGTTGCGGATGACCCAGCGAAGATGGTTGCGTGCGGCCACGGCGAGGTTACTGTCCCAGCGCAGGGGAGGGAGGTTGTGCTGGGCTCGAACCTGATTGGCGAGCTGCAGGAGAGCCTGCTCCTCGGGCGAGGCATTGGATGTGCCGTTAGGCTGAACGACGGCGGATGACGCGGTGATCGCGAGGGCCGCTACAAAGAAGAACAGAAGCAGCGATCTGGTTTTGCTTTGGCTATGCATGCCTATTAAGTATCACGCGACAGCGGCAGGAAGGTGATGTGAAGGTGGGTTCCGGCTCCGGTTCCGATAGACTGAAAGCAAGTGCAGCCGAATAGACTTGCAGATGTGCCTCGTGTTCGGTCGGCGTTGTCAGTTTTGAAAGTCAAAGGATTGTTCCCTATGAAGTTGCAGTTGCTCGTTGTATGTCTCGCGTTCGCCCTCACGAACATCGCCGCCCTCGCCCAGGATAACCCGTCTACTGTAAACGCTTCGACAGCGAGCACGACCGGAATTGGCTCGACCGACATTGGTTTGTATGTGAACCCGATCGGCATCGGCATCAGCAACTCGAAGGCGGACACCGGCGTGTTTGCGTTCCTCGGCGAGGGTGCGACGCAGCGGACGTTTTACGGCGCGGCTATCGGCGGCTATGTGAATTTTTTTCATGCGCAGAAATACGATGCGGGCGTCGATCTGCGGGACATCATCGTGAGCGGCAATGGCGCGCATTTGAACAGCTTTCTGGTGGGAGGGAGAGTCGCGGTCAAGCCGCTTGCGGAAAAATTCAAGCCTTATGTGCAACTGTCGGTTGGGGTGGGCAGCTCGAAGGCGCCGCATAGCCCGATCAAACTGAATCGGTTTCAGCTTGGGATCTACGGCGGGCTTGATTACACGCTGGCCAAACACGTAGACTTCCGCGCGTTTGAACTTGGATACGGTTCGGTCTCGACGATCAACAGCGGGAATTTTAATGGGACGACTTCGTTCTCCGCTTCGAGCCTGTTCAGCGTCAGCACGGGGCTGGTCTTCCGGGTTCCGTAAGGTTCGGAGGATCAGAAATTCGGAGGGCCGATGCGGGCCGGCCCTCAGGAGCGACGGCTACTGCTGCGATTTGGTATTCGTGACGTGGACGATGGCGATCTTCGAGGAGCTGCCCTCGGTGGTGATCGTAATCACAACGTTGTTCTTGTCCTTGTCGCCGGCGGAGAGGACGGTTCCGTTGCTGGTCTGGATGATCGAGGCCTGATCGCCGAGCTTTTCCTTGTAGAAGGCGACAATCTTGTCGACGGGGTCGGAGCTGAGATAGACGGCGGTGACCATGGAGCCGTTCGGCGTCTGCATGTTCATCGATCCTTCGCTAGTGGTGGCTCCGGGATAGGGCTCGACGCCGAGATCGGCCGCGGTGACGGTGGCGTTTTGTCCGGCGGTGATGGTGCCGCCTGGCGTGGAGAGGCTGACGTTGCCGCTCGAGTCTTTATGGGCGCTTTTGGCCAGCTTGTAGACGCCGATGCCAATCACTCCGGCAATGATGACGGTAAGCAGGAACAAGACGCCGACGACAATCAGGACGACCTTCAGGACGGTGTTGCCGGATGTAGTGGGCGGCGGGGGAATATTCGGATACGGCGGGATGGGCGGGATGGGTGCGCCTGCGCTCATCGTGTCACCTCGCGTGCGGGAGATGTGGGACGAGAGGCGTTGGAATCTGTCATGTAATTCTCCTTTGGGAACTCTCCTTGAAGGCAGCCGGGTGCAAGCAATCGCGTACAAGAGACAGCACAGTTCGCAGGCGACCGAGCGCGTCTCCCCTCTTGTTTGCTGAAGGGACGAGGTTACTGCATGGTGTGGGACGAAGTCGATAAAAAAGCGTGGCGTGTTGGTTCGGCTCAGTGCATTCAACGGGGGATGAGCTGCATTATGAGGGGGTCGCGGGGGCGGAGGGTGATCTTTGCCTGGGGGATGGGCGGGGTGGCGCCGAGGTAGGTCATGCGCCAGCGCTGGGCTATGGTGGCGATCGAGAAGACGCCTTCCATCCAGGCGAAGGATTCGCCGATGCACTGACGGCTGCCGCCGCCGAAGGGGAAGTAGGTGAACTTCGGTCGCGCGGCTTTGGCTTCGGGGGTGAAGCGGTCTGGATCGAAGCGGAGCGGATCGGGAAAGTATTCAGGGGTGCGGCTCATGATGTATTGGCTGAAGAAGACGTGCGCGCCGGCGGGGATGTTGTAGGGGCCGAGGTGGATCTCGCGGGTGGACATGCGGCCCATGGCCCAGGCGGGCGGGTAGAGGCGCATGGATTCGGCGAAGACCTGCTCGGTGTAGCGGAGGCTGGGGTAGTCGGCGAGGGTGGGGAGGCGTTGCTGGTGGCCGGTGCCGAGCACGGTGTCGAGTTCGGCGTGGAGTTTGGCTTCGGCTTCGGGATTTTGCGAGAGGAGGTACCAGGTCCAGGTGAGGGCGTTGGCGACGGTCTCGTAGCCGGCGAGGAAGATGGTGAGAACTTCGTCGCGGACCTGGTCGTCGGACATGCGTTCGGGTTGGGTGGAAGAAAGACCCGGGGCTAAAGCCCCCTTTTGGGGAGAGGAGGATTCGTGAGGCTGAAGCCCCACGCTTAATCCCTCTGTGCGGCGAGGGGATGCTTTGGCTTCGGTCGGCGATGCCTCCGAGCTGCGAGGGGATGTTTTGGTTTCGGTTGGCGATGCCTTTGTGCTGTAGGGCAATGCTTCGACGTCGGTGGGTTCGTAGGTGCTGCTGAGGAGCATGGAGAGGAGGTCGCCTCCGCTTTTTTCTCCGCCCGGCTCTCCGCGTGTGGCTGCTTTTCTGTGTTCGGCGATGAGGCGGTTGACTACGGCGTCGAGGCGCGCTTTGGAGTTGCGGAATTTCACGATGCCGGGGATGGGGAGATGGAGGAAGGATTCGATGCGGGGGAAGGCGACGATGAAGTTGTAGAGATGCATGATGGTGTTGACTTCATCGTTGATGGCGCGGATGTCGGGGGTGACGTCGGTGTCGAAGAGGGTGCGGGCTACGATTTCGAGCGAGAGGGCCATGCTGGCGGCGGCGATGTCGACGTGCTGGCCGGGCTGCCATTGATCGCGGTGGGATTGGGCGATGGAGACGATCTGGTCTCCGTAGGCGGCGATGCGCTGGCGATGGAAGGCGGGAGCGGCTATGCGGCGCTGGCGTTTGTGGATGGGGTCTTCGGAGGTGATGAGGCCCTCGCCGATCAGGACCTTCATGCGGCGGACGGTGCGCTCCTTGACGAAGTGTTGCGCGTCGGTGACGAGGACCTGCTGGATGTAGCCGGGGTCGTTGAGGAAGACGATGGAGGTGCCCATGAAACGATACTGGGCGATCTTGCCGTAGGTCTTCAGGAGATATTCGAAGAGGCGGATGGGGTGGCCGAGCTTGACCCAGGGCCGGAAACTGTAGACCGGAAGAGGGAAGCGGAGGCCGGGGATTTTTTTTGCGACGCGGGGGACAGCGGTTGGGGATGAGGTCGGGGCAGGGCGGGGCGTGGAGGGCAGGGAAGAGGCCGGGGCTTCGGTGTTGGGGCTCATGCTTCCAGAATGGATGCCGGGACGGGGGTTTCCGCCGCGCTGATTCGTTTCGCAACGATGGCGTGAATTTCTTTCTCGATTTCTTCGATGCTGTCGTTTCGGTCGAGGATGACGACGCGGTGGGGTTCGCGGGCGGCGATCTCTTTGTACTTGTCGTAGATGCGGCGGTAGAACTCGTCGGGCTCGCGCTCGAAGCGATTTTCGTCGGTGCCCTGGCGCTCGACGTGGCGCTGGTTGCGGCGGCGGGCTCGCTTCAGCGACGACTCGAGCGAGGGAAGCAGGAGGATCGTGAGGTCGGGCTGTAGGTTGTCGCAGGCGGCGGCGTGCATGGCGAGGACGCGTGGACTGCCGAGCTGGCGGCCGCCGCCCTGGTAGGCCTCCGAGGAATCGGTGTAGCGGTCGCAGAGGACGATGGAGCCGGCCTCCAGCGCGGGGAGGATGATCTCGGCTATGGACTGGGCGCGGTCGGCGAACATGAGGGCCATCTCCGCGGCGGGAGCGATGGGGCCGACGGAGGCTTCGGATCTTGAGTCGAGCAGGACACTGCGGATGCGGTCGCCGAGGGCGGTGCCGCCGGGATTCCGGAGGGTGACGACGTTGTGGCCTTCGGCCTCGAGGGTGGCGGCGAGGCGGCGAAGCTGGGTGGTTTTTCCGGAGCCGTCGAGGCCTTCGAAGGTAATGAAATATCCGCGCGGCATAGGTACCAGTTTACCGCGCAGGGATCGACGGCATCGGAAGAAAAGAGCCGAGGTGCAATACAACAATATCGAGGAACGGATTACGATATGGCACGCGGTATGAACAGGCCCAGAACGCAGGTTGAGTTTGGGAGGTTCCTATGATCATTATTTTTCTTGCGATGGCTGTTCCGCTGCTGGCGGTTGCCGGCGTATTCGCGGTGATGGCAAATAGCAGTCAGCGAAGAGGGAAGAGCGGTTCGCCGGGGACGGCTAGTTTCGCGAAACAAGGCAGAGCGGCAGATCCGGATGACTAAGAGCTATCTGCCGGCGGCTAGAGTTGGTGCGGGCTGCCAGGTGACTCCGCTGTCGGCGATGAGGATAGTGAGAGGGCCTTCGGCGCCTTCCTTCAGGAAGGGTCCGTCGGATTTGTGGTCCTGGTGCGCGCTGTCGGTGTAGAGGAGCTTCATGGAGCCTGAGCCAAGAACCTTGAAGCGGTAGTGGAAGTCGGCGCCGGGGGCGAGGTTCTGGGTGCCGAAGCTGGCGCTGGGGTAGTCGACCTCGAGGAGTTCGATGGGCTGGCTGGTCTGGTTGCTGACCGTGGTGGCGACGTAGGGGGAGTGGCAGCCGTTAGTTGCGATGAGGGTGGCTAGGAGCGCGAGGGCGGGGATCGAACGCATGAGAGTCAAGGGTATCAGCCGGTTGCGAGTCTGTGTTCTGACGCGGATACCTGCTCTGAAGCGAGTGGCCCGTCCACTCGTTTTCCGCCTGCGTGCGGTCAGTGGATCGGCCGATACGTTGCTGCGATAACGCCCTTGTCGGTTGTCTTCGTCCTTATCAGCTCTAAAGGAGTGGACGGAACACCGTCTGCGAAAAGCCGATGGCCCTGACCGAGAACAAGCGGATGGATTAAGAGGACATATTCGTCGATCAGATTGTCGGGCATCAAAGAACGTATCAATTCTCCGCTCCCCATGATCACAAGATCCCTGTCCTGGCCCTTCTTTAAGTCAGTAAGCGCATGGACGAGATCCCCGCTGAGGAGCGTGGAATTTTGCCAGGGCAACGGTTCCTTCAGGGTCCGGGAGGCCACATACTTCTGGATGTTATCCATGAAGGACGAGTGAGGGCTGTCGGTTCGCTTGGGCCACACCTTATAAAAGTCCTCGTAGGTCCGTCTGCCCAGGAGCAGGCCGCCTACATTTGCCATAGCCTCTCCCGCGGAGGTCATCGCTGCGTAGGGTGCGGCCCATCCGCCGTGCGTAAACCCGCCACGAGTATCCTCATCAGGTCGTCCCGGTGCCTGCATCACTCCGTCCAGTGAGAGATTGATGAACGCAATGACCTTGCCCATAAGGCCTTTTATCTCCTCTTGGATTGGAACATCGAAAGCCACTCCATTCGCGAGTGCAACAACACGTCGAAAACCAATTCTGAGTTCGCTCGACGCGATCGCTAAAGGAAAGGTGCCATCGCCTCTCCCTACGGAGCCCATGGCCCATACGGCCTAAAGATCATAGATCCGCGAAAACGTTCAGCGCTTCTTTTTTGCCGCGGGTTTTATGGCTTTTTTGGCGGGAGCCGGTTTTTTCGCAGCTTTCTTCGCCGGCGCGGCTTTCTTCGCAGGAGCTTTTTTGGGCGCTACCTTTGCCGGAGCTTTCTTCGCAACGGCTTTCTTCGCGGGTGCTGCCTTCTTTGCGGTTTTCGCTGGTGCAGCTTTTTTGGCAGGAGCCTTTTTCGCCGCTACCTTGGGCGGAGTCTTTTTGGTTGCCGCCTTCTTGAGAGGGGCAGTCTTCTTCGCCGGAGCTTTGGCGACGAGTTTGCCACTCGCCGGGACACCTGCCTTCTTCGCCGGAGCCGGAGCGAGGGTCTTTCCTGGTCCGGCAGCCTTCTTCGCCGCTTCCTTCACTGGAGCCGCAGCGGGCTTGCCTGCCGGGGGCGACTTCACGGGGGCTGCACCCTTACCTGGCGTTGGCCTAGCCTCGGCTGCAGCTGCGACGGCAACTGCTTCGGTCGCTTCCCCTTCTACTGCGGCAACGGCCTTCTTGCGGCTCTTGGGCGGCTTGGCGTCCTTCTTGGCCATACGCGGACGGCGCAGATGCACGGGCGGCGGGGGCGCGGGGGGAGAGTAGGGCTCGAGGTAGGCCTTCATCTCTTCGACGGTGCCCAGCTTGTTGTCCATCAGTTCGAAGAAGAGCTTGTCGAGCAGCTCGTTGTAGATCGGCAGATCGGGAACGATGCGCATCTCCTGCATCAGGACGTAGGGAATCTTCTGCCTGGCCTGGGCCCACTCGGTGAAGAAGCCCTTGAACTTGGCCTGGATTCCGGCGTTCTTCGAGGTATGGGCGACCCACAGGATGGACTCGGGCTTGGCCGAGTGCAGGAGCTTCCATGCCTGCGATGGCGTTGCGGCACCCTTGCCTGAGAACTCGGCGGCGAAGGCCTTGGCCTCGCCTTCGAGGGCGGCGATCTCAGCCACAAATCCCTGGCGCGGGAAGCTCTTTTTCAGGGAGGCTACATCCTTCGGCGCCATCTTCGCCGTTACCAGGGGAAAGTTCGCGACGGCGGCTTCGGGATGGATTCCCTGCATCTGGAGCTGCATCTGGCTCTCGCGCAGGCGATCGAGCTCTGCGACGTTTGCCTTTGCGGAAGAGAGCGCCGGGAAGAGGTGCTTCATCCACCCGTCGGCCTCCAGACGCTTGAGCACACGCAGTGGGTCCTCCTCGTGGAAGATCTCTTCGGTCTCGTAGCCGCGATGAAACTGGTCCATCGCCTCGATGTAGCCTTCCTGCTTGCCGGTCTCATAGCGCTGCTGGGTCTTCTCGTCCATCTGCCAGCCGAGCCGGGCTGAGAACCGCGCCGCGCGAATCATCCGGACGGGATCTTCGATGAATCCGTAGTTGCTGACCAGCCGGAGCTCGCGGTTTTCGATGTCGGCTACGCCGTTGAGGGGGTCCATCAGGAGACCGTAGGAGCCGTCGTTGAGCGAGAGGGCCATGGCGTTGGCGGTAAAGTCCCGCCGCCGGAGGTCTTCGAGAATGGTCGCCGGCTTGACCGCCGGTTTGCCGGGCTTGGGATAGGTGACCGACAAAGTGCTGCCAATCTCCACGCGCACACCACCGGGAAACCGTACAAAGAGCGACTGTCCGGCTTCGTGTTCTCCAGTGATCACTCCGTGGGCTTTCTCTATGTCTTTCTTTAGCTTGAGGGCGTTTCCCTGAACCACTACATCCAGATCGCGTACTGGCGACCCGCTGGTCATGTCGCGCACCGCTCCGCCTACGAGAAATACAGTAAGCCCTTTGGTACGAGCGACTTGGCGGATAGCGAGTAAGGCGGCTTGCTGTGCCGCAGAAAGTCTATTTTCCAGCAAATAAATGTAGTCGGCCATAACAGGTAAGGTTTACTCCAAGCCGGTCGAACCGGTACACTCAAACTCGTCCGAGCACCGCATGTAAGCTCAGGCGGCTCAAGTGTTTATCAAGATCTAGACGCGTAGGCACAAAACGTAAGTGTAACACAACATTAGCGTATTGGCTACCGGACCTGCACCTTTTTCGGTGTGCCGGTTCCTTCTGTGCAACAATTCCGGTGCGCCATGTCCTCAGCCCACAAAAAGGTCATTGTCCGCCGCTTCACTGGCGAAACACTTCCGGGATACCTGCCTCTGTCCGGGTTCGTACGCAACCGCGGGATTGAGCTGCTGGATCTTTCCGGGAGGGTTATCCCGCTTCTTCTCAATGACATCAAGCATATTTGCTATGTGCGCGAGTTTAATCTGCACGATACGGTCAATCCGGAACGCCTTACCCGGCGCACCTTCCTTGCCCGTCCCCGCACGGAAGGCCTGTGGCTGCGGATGACTTTTCGCGGCGGAGACGTTCTTGAAGGGCTTGCTCCGACGGATGTTGCCCTCCTCGATGACGCGATCCACGATGCCGGGCTGCATGTGACCCCGCCGGACACCCGGTCGAACACTCAGCGGGTCTATGTTCCGCGCACCTCGCTGGCGGAACTTCAGCTGCTTGCCGTGATCACGACTCCTTCACGTCGTAAACCACTGCCGGCGGCTTCTGTCCCGTCGATGCAGGAGGACCTGTTTGAGAACCTGGTTCCACCGCCCAACAGCCGGCCCAACTAAAAGCAGGGAGTAGGGAATAGGGAGTAGGGAGTAGAAAGCCTAGCGTGCTGCCTATTCGCTGCTCCCTGTCTCTATAATCGCCCCATGCAATCTTTGAAGCTAGCCAAGCTGGCCGAGTACCTGGACGCCACTCTTTTAGGCGACCCGTCTGCCGAAATTACCCGCGTAGCCGGCATCGAAAACGCTGAGCCGGGCGATCTCACCTTCGTGTCGAATCCGAAGTATGCTGCGCTGGCGCGCACGACGAAAGCCACGGCCATCCTGGTTGAACCGAACTTTCCTGAGGTGCGGACCGCTACGCTTCGCGTGGATAACCCTTACCTGGCCTTCGCCTTTGCGATTGAGCTTTTCTATCGTTCGCCGATGTATCCGCCGGGGGTTCATCCAACCGCCGCGATCTCGCCTACGGCCAGCATTGGAGTGAATGCCCATATCGGCGCTTATGCGGTTATCGGCGATAACGTCACGATCGGGGATAACGCTACGATCCTGCCCCATGTTGTCTTCTATCCCTACGTGAATGCCGGCAATAATCTATTCGCTCATGCCCATGCCGTGGTCCGCGAACACTGCCAGCTTGGCGACAACGTCATTTTGCAGAACGGAGCCGTGATTGGGGCCGACGGCTTTGGGTTTGCCCGGCAGTCGGATGGCAGCTGGTACAAGATCGTTCAGTCGGGCATGACGGTGCTCGAGGACGCGGTCGAGGTGCAGGCCAACGCGTGCGTCGACCGGGCGTCGATCGGTGAGACACGGGTCCAGGCCGGGGCCAAGGTGGATAATCTGGTCCAGGTAGGCCATGGGTCAACGGTGGGTCAAAATACGCTGCTTTGTGCGCAGGTTGGGCTTGCGGGGTCGACTACTATCGGTAAAGGCGTGATTCTGGCTGGACAGGTTGGGGTCGCCGGCCACTGTACGGTAGGCGACGGAGCGATGGCTACCGCGCAGTGCGGCATTCCGGGAGATGTGGCACCAGGAAAGATCGTCAGCGGCTATCCTGCGATCGACAATCGCCAGTGGCTGCGTTCGGTTGCATTATTTAATCGACTTCCGGAGCTGCTTCGCGATATAAAATTGAAACTAAAATAACCATTTCGTGGTGACTATAGTCGTATAAAGAAGCATTATAAGGGGGTAGACCATGATTGAGCCTCCAGAGAGCATACCGAGCGTCATTCACAGGGTGCCGAATACGCACATCCAACCCGTGCGGGTCCTGCTGCTGGATGACGAGCCGACGAATCTACACCTTCGCACTGCCATTTTGCGCCAGCATGGGTACGAGTGCATTCCGGCCTCCACGATCGAAGAGGCCACTGAGCTGTTCAATAATATTGATATAGCGGTGCTGGACTATCACCTTGGGGCCGGGCAGTTCGGTACTGAGGTGGCGGCTCTGCTTCGGCGGCGGCGGCCGCATGTTCCCATCATTATTCTTTCGGCTACGCTGGACCGGTATTTCGGCGGAGTGGAAGACATGCATCTGCTGAAGGGTCACAGCTCAGTGGAAGATCTTCTGGATGCGTTGAGTTCGCTTGGGGCGAAACGCCGCGGCGCTCCGGTGGTGGTCGATGCGCGGGATTTTTTTTATTCCCGCATCTCACTCACCATTGGCTCGGACGTTCTTGTTCAGATATTCGATGAGCGGGGCATTTGGCAGTATTGCAACGACGCTGCTGCGGAATATCTCGGGCAGCCTCGCGACTGGTTCACCGGACGCTGTGTCTTTCATGAGCTGAACCCGCTGATGCGCGATTGGCGCGAGGTGATACAGACGGTTTGCCACAGTCGCGAGACCTATATCGACCGCACGCGTCGTGGTTTGCTGAACCAGCCGAGACCCGACGAACAGCAACTGACGTGGAGCGTTCTTGCATTCCCGATTACGCTGCACGATAACCGGAGCGGAGCGGTTCTGACTGCGCGCATTCTGGATAAGGTGCCGACTCGTACTTCCGACTTTCTTCCCTTTCTCTAGCCACCGCGTGTCAGCGAGCGGGAGGTTGCTGGAGGCGGCTGAGGAAGATCGCTCGCGCGAAGACAATAGAAGCAAGGACCGAAGTAGAAGCAAGGGCTCTGTGGCTGGTTGAGCCGCTGTAATCCACCCATCGCAAAGTGCGCGATGCACCCGGCAAGGCAAAAGCAGATCCCTACGGGATGACAACAAAAAAGCAGTCAGGGTTTTGATGTTGTCATGTAGCTGGACACTTCGACGTGGGAGATGGCTTCGCTTGCGTAGGTGAAGGTTCCTCTTTCTTTCACTTCGCGTGCGGCGTGTACCAAGGCGCCTAGAGCGGTTCGGGCGAAGGAGCCTCCTACGCTGATTCGTATGACTCCGGCTGCGGCGAGTTCTTCGACGGAGAAGGTTGCGCCCTTGAGACCCATGAGGACGTTGACGGGCTTGGAGACGGAGGCGCACACCTCACGGATGGCTTGGAGGGTTGGGAGTCCGGGTGCGTAGAGGACATCGGCTCCGGCGTCGGCGAAGGATTGCAGGCGGCGTATGGTGTCCTCGAGATTGGGCCGGTTGTGGAGGAAGTTTTCGGCGCGTGCGGTTAGCAGGAATTGATGGGTGTGGGCTGTTTCTGCTGCGGCCTCGATTCGTTCGACGGCAAGTTGGAAGTCGTAGATGGGAACGCTGGGGTGCCCTGTTGCGTCTTCGATGGAGCCGCCGGCGAGGCCGATGGAGGATGCGAGGCGGATGGTCTCGGAGCAGGTTTCGGGGGATGGGCCGAAACCGTTCTGGAGGTCGGCGGAGACGGGGAGGTGGGTGGCTTCGACGATCTCTTTCGCATTGGCGAGAATTCCGTCGCGTGTCAGGTTTGCTGTCGAGTCCTCTTGTCCGATGGAGAAGGCGTAGCCTGCGCTTGTCGTGGCCAGGGCTTCGAAGCCCAGAGCGGTGAGGATCTTTGCTGTACCGGCGTTCCATGGGTTGGGGATGACGAAGGTCCCGGTGCGTTCATGCAGTGCTTTGAATGTTTCGTATTTTTGCTCGCGGGTCACGGTGATCGCGCCCTCCTCGTTCCATTTTGAAACATCTTATCCGGCAGGTGACGAAAGTTTCGTAAGAATGGGCGGCTACAGGCGTAGCGTAGCCCGTATGTCGAAGAGCGCTACTGTTAGTCAAATCTATACGTTTCTGGAGACGTTGTGGAGGCGTTATCGTGTGGCCACCACTCCGCTCAGCAAGGAGGAAGAGGAAGACTGGCAGCCCCTTGGGATGTGATTTTCCGCTGAGAGAGCGATAGAGCCTCAGCGGTGGCGTTTGAAGAAAGCGAGAGTGGTGGCGAAGAGGCCTCCGGCAGTGAGGGTGAGGAGGATAATGGCGCGGCGGTAGGCACGCCGGGTTGCGGGTGGGGTGGCGGCGGTGTTGTCCAGGCATTGCGTGCAGCCCTGGGCGCGGACTGGTGGGGGGCTCAGGGTTAATGCGATGAAGAGGCTGATGGGGATGAGGAGATTTTTTTTGATTCTTCGACGAGGGTGGGTTGGCTGCGGAGGTGGAGAAGCGGATTTCTCCACTGCCCCTTCGACTCGTTTCACTTGCTCAGGGGCTGGTTGGAATGACGATTTTATTTGTTGGGTGGAGGGCATGGTTGAACGAGGTGGCTGCGTCGAGCTGTGAGCTAAAGCAGGAACAAAAACAAAAGCTTGAGCAAAAGCAAAAAAGTTAAAGCAAAAGCTAAAGCAGATCCTCCGCCTTCGGCGAAGGATGACAACAAAAAAACAAAAGCTAGAGCAAAAGCAAAAGCAAAGCTAGAGCAAAAGCAGATCTTCCGCCATCCTACCTCAGCGAGCAAAAACCGCTCGCCGGGGAACCCCGGTTCGGCAAAGGATGACAACAAAAATGCAAAAGCACTCAGGGTGACGAGCGGTGGCGGATGGGGTGACTCTCTATTGGAAGAAGGTTAAGAGAGTGAAGAGGAAGAGCCAGAGGAGGCCCATGGCGTGCCAGTACCAGGCTACGCCGTCGACCAGAATCTGACGGGATTCGAGTAGGCGGGAGACGTTGAGGCCGATAAACGCGACGATGAGTGCTGCGATGCCGAGGAAGAGGTGGACGGCGTGGACGCCGGTGATCAGGTAGAAGAAGTGACTGCTCTGGTTGGAGCGAAAGAAGACTTGCTGAACGGCTAGCTGCCGCCATGCGGTCCACTGACCGGCGAGAAAGAGCAGGCCGAGAACGGTGGTGGCGGAGAGCCAGGGGATTGCGTTGCGGGTGATGGGTTTGCCGAGACCAAGCCACTCGTCCATGACGTCGGTCTCGCGGAACATGGTGCGGCGAGCCATCTCCATGGTGACGGAGCTCAGGATGAGGACGGCGGTGTTGAGCCAGAGGATGGGCGGGATGGCGGTGGGGAGCCAGGAGTTGATGTAGTGGTTGTAGGCGTCGATGTGGCCGGTGGACTGGTTGACGAAGAAGGTGCTGATGATGGCGACGAAGAACATGAGGTCGCTGGCGAGAGCGAAGAAGATGCCCATTCGGTAGCGATGGAGCCGCTCGTTGGGGCCTCGGCGGCCGTTGGGGCGATCGTTCCAGTTGTCGTTGTCGCCTCCGCCTCCGGTGCGCTTGTCGGTTGGCGGACGGCGGCCTGAGCCGTTGTCGTTGTCTTCGAGTCGACGCTTGCGTTCCTGGTCGGTTTTGTTGGGGGTGATGGTAGCCGGCATAGAGGTGCACTCTTAAACCACGCGTTGTGGACAGCTTACTCCGGTTTTGCGTTTGTGGTGTCTTCGATGGTTGGCGGGACGACGGTGTGTTGGACCCATTGAGGGAGGAATGCGTCACCAATGTCAGTGGAGGAATAGTGGCATGGGGCGCGGTGGACGGTGATCTCAGCTGTATCGGATGCCGTTAAGGGGGTGAAAGGATTCAAATCGGGATGCCATTCGAGGGTGGTGGCTTGCCATGGGTTAGATGTGGCGAAGGGTCCTTTGCGCAGGCTGTGGAAAAGATTAAAGAGGAAGAGGAGTTGGGCGGTAGCGAGGAAGATCGCGGCGTAGGTGATGAAGCGATTGAGAGGAAGGGTATGGGCGAGGAGCTTGCCGGCGGGGCTGAGGGTGCCGCCGGGGCCGGGGATTCCGGTGAGCTGGGCGTAGTGGCGGGGTTCTCCGGCGAGGCCGGTGAGATGCATGGGGAGGAAGACGGCGTAGGCTCCGATGAGAGTGCACCAGAAGTGGAGGCGGCCGAGGGGTTCGGAGAGGAGGCGGCCGGGGTGGTTGCGGGTGGCGGTGATCAACGGGAACCAGTAGTAGGTGGCGGCGCAGAGGGCGAAGACTCCGGCCATGGCCATGATGAGGTGGAAGTGGGCTACGACGAAGGTGGTGTTGTGGAGGTACTCGTCGAGGATTGGTTGGGCGAGGATGGGGCCGGTGAGGCCTCCGGTGATGAAGAGGCTGACGAAGCCGAGGCTGAAGAGCATGGCGGTGGTGTATTGGGGCTTTGCGCGCCAGATGGTGGCTAGCCAGCTTAGAACTTTAGCGGCGGCGGGGAGGGCTATGGCCATGGTGGAGATGGAGAAGGCAGAGCTGGCGAAGGGGTTGAGGCCGGCGACGAACATGTGGTGTCCCCAGAGGAGGATGCCGAGGAAGCCTATGAGGAGCGTCGTTGTGATCATGGTGCGGTAGGCGAAGACTTTTCTGTGGCTGAAGTTGGCCAGGAGCATAGAAGTGAGGCCGAGGCCGGGGAGGATGGCGATGTAGACCTCGGGGTGTCCGAAGAACCAGAAGAGATGGAGCCAGAGGAGGGGGCTGCCGTCGCCTCCTTTGTGGAGGACGTTGTTGACGAGGTCTCCGGTGGGCAGGAAGAAGCTGGTGTGGGCGTGGCGGTCGCAGAGGAGGAGGAGGATGGCGGCGAGGAGGACGGAGAAGGCGAGGATGCTGAGGAGCGCGGCGGTGAACCAGCCCCAGACGGTGAGGGGGAGGCGTTCCCATGTCATGCCGGGGCAGCGATTGCGGATGATGGTGGTGAGGGTGTTGATGGAGCTTGCGGTAGAGGCGATGGCGAAGAGGGCGATGGAGAGGAGCCAGAGATCCATCCCGAGGCCCTGGCCCGGTCCGGCGCTGGGGATTGCGCTGAGGGGTGGGTAGGCTGTCCAGCCGGAGATGGCGGAGCCGCCGGGGACGAAGGTGGAGCTTACGAGAGTTAGGAGGGCGAGTGTGGTTAGCCAGAAGCTGGCGGCGTTGAGGACGGGGAAGGCCATGCTGCGCGCGCCGATTTGTGCGGGGAGGATGAGGTTGGAGAAGCCCCCCTGGGGGGCGGTGGTCAGGACGAAGAAGAGCATGATGGTGCCGTGGATGGTGACCAGGGCCAGGTAGTCTTCGGGGAGGATGGGGCCGTGGAGCGGCAGGGGCCATGCGGGCCAGACGAGGTGGATGCGCATTAAGAGCGAGAGAAGAGTGCCGATGATGACGGACACTAGGGCGAGAGTGAGGTACTGGATGCCGATGATGCGGTGGTCGAGAAGCGAGGGAATAGGGAATAGGGAATAGGGAGTAGAGCGCTTGTCCGGTTGCGGCATTGGGTGATTTGGTTTCGGAGTCATTGGGGGGACTCCTTTTGGTGGGCTGCGAGCCAGAGAGCGAATTGGTCGGGGGAGAGGATGCGTAGGGTGGCGTTCATGCGGTAGTGACCGAGGCCGCAGAGTTGGGTGCAGAGGATGGCGTAGGTCCCGGGGGTGGTGGGGGTGAAGTGGATGTGGAGTGTCTGGCCGGGGACGGCGTTTTGTTTGAGGCGGAGCTCCGGGATGGAGAAGCCGTGGATGACGTCCTGAGCGTTGAGGCGCAGGTCTACTTCGCGATTTGCGGGGAGGACGAGTTCGGAGCTGACAAAGTCGTCGGCGGAGTGGGGGTCGGTGGGGTCGAGGCCCAGGGGATTACCTTCGGCGGGGGCTACGAGTTGGGGGCGGGTGATACCGAAGGTGGCGTCGGGGCCCGGGTAGCGGAAGTACCAGGCGAACTGGACGCCAGTGGTTTCGATTTGGAGAGCAGTGAGGGAGGCTCCGGTGTAGCGGGTGGCGGCCCAGAGGCGCTCAGCTTTGATGGTGAGGGTGGCGAAGAGGATGGCGAGGAGGGCGAGGGGAAGGTATTCGATGCGCCACAGGTTTTTTTGCGCTGGGTGGCGGCGGGCGAGCAGACCGGTTAAGAGGAGGAGGTGTGCGAGAGCGAGGAGAGCGAGGGCGATCCAGAGGTTGAGGAGGAGATGGTGGTCGAGTGCGGGGCCGTGGGCGCTGGCGTCGGAGGGGAGGAACCACGGGGCGAGCAGAAGCGCGGGGTGGGTGGTGAGGCGCGTCTTGCGCGAGAGAGGCACGCGTCAAGGATATCTTGTCTGCCAGCCGGGGATCTCGGAGAGCGTTAGCCGAGTTTTCCGGTGAGGAAGGCGTAGATGCAGATGGCGAGGACTACCGTCACGAGCACTAGCAGAACGGCGGTGAGCACTGTCGAAAGGAGTTTGACGGGCTCGCTCTCTTCTTGTTTTCTGTTGCCGAAGAACAGGAGAAATGGGGAGTTGGATCTGCCTGCCTTGATGATCCTGGTCGTGGCTGGGCGAAAGCTCATGATCAGAATGCTAGTGAAACCGGCGTAAAAATGGCATAAGTACGGAGCTAGGATCTGGCAGGTCGTTGCGAGCGAATGAGATCGAGGAAGAGCTGGTGGACGCGGGGGTCGGAGCTGAGTTCGGGGTGGAAGGTGGCGGCGAGGAGGTGGCCTTCGCGGACGAGGACGGGGAAACCGTCGCGGGTGGCGAGGGTTTCGACGTTGGGGCCGGTTTGGGTGATGCGGGGGGCGCGGATGAAGACCATTTCGAGCGGGCCGCCTTCGAGTGTTGTTGATGCAGTGAGGATGGTGGAGTCGATCTGACGGCCGTAGGCGTTGCGCTCGACCGTGATGTCGAGGGCGGCGAGGGATTTCTGTGTTGGGTTTTGTACGTTTTTGGCTAGGAGGATGGCGCCGGCGCAGGTGCCGAAGGTGGGCGTGGTTTCGACGAAGGATTCGAGTGCGTCGAGGAAGCCGTCGCGCTCAAGAAATTTGAGGAAGGTCGTGGACTCGCCGCCGGGGATGATGAGGCCATCGAGGTTGGCTAGCTCGGCTGGGGCGCGGACGAGCTTTGCGGTTACGCCGAGAGCAGTGAGTGCTTTGGCGTGGGCTTCGAATGCGCCTTGGAGGGCGAGGACGCCGATGGTGAGAGGGGTTTGGGGCATGTTGTTATTTGATTGTAGAGAAGAGAGCCCGTCTTCGTTGGACTAGACGTCTTCGCCGAAGCGGAGGAGGTTGCCGTCGGGGTCGCTGAGGACGAACTCGTTCATCTTCCACTCGCGTGGGGCGAGGGGTGAAAGGATTTCAACTCCTGCTGCGCGGAACTCGGCTTCGAGGGCGGCAGCGTTGCCATCGGCGAGATAGAAGTAGATGCCGCTGGGATTTTGACCCTCGATGAGATCCGGGGCGGCGCGAAGGTGAATGTCGAGTTGGTCGCGGGTGAGAAAGGCGTAGCTGTCGCCGTCTCGCCAAGCATGGGCGGAGAAGCCGAGGAGGCGGTAGAAGTCCATGGCTTGGGCGAGATTCTTGACGGGGAGGATGGGGACGATGCGTGCGATGGATTTTGCAGGCACTGCTGAGAACACCTCCATTGGTGGGATCAATCAGGGGTGACGGGGATCATGCTGCTTTCTTCCTGGTGCAGCTTACGGGTATTTGGCAGAAGGCCGGTTAAAAGACCGATCGCGGGCAGGTAGGCGCAGACTTTGTAGACGAAGACGATGCTGGTCATGTCGGCGAGTTTGCCGAGGACTGCGGCGCCGATGCCGCCCATGCCGAAGGCGAAACCGAAGAAGAGGCCGGAGATCATTCCGACGCGGCCGGGGACGAGATCTTGTGCGTAGACGAGGATGGCCGAGAAGGCAGATGCGATGACGAAGCCGATGATGATGCTGAGCACGCCTGTCCAGAAGAGATTTGCGTAGGGCAGGATGAGAGTGAAGGGCAGGACTCCGAGGATGGAGCACCAGATGACCGACTTGCGCCCGACACGGTCTCCGACGGGGCCGCCGATCAAGGTTCCGGCTGCTACGGCGGCGAGGAACGCGAAGAGATGAAGCTGCGAGCTTTGAACCGAGACGTGAAACTTCGCGATGAGATAGAAGGTGTAGTAGCTGGTAAGAGCGGCGAGGTAGAAGTACTTCGAAAAGATGAGCGCGATCAGAACTGCAATGGCTGTCACTACCTGTTTTCGCGGCAACGCGACGGATTCTTCTGCGTGCTTTGCCGGTTTGCTTTGCAGATGGGCGAGGCGAGCCTTGTACC